>JAFCBW010000113.1 GCA_017610525.1 Candidatus Nanohalarchaeota archaeon
ATTTTTTTCATAATGTATTTACAGTGTGTATGTGAATTTTATATATTCATTGGATGAAGTTTTATAAGCTTTGATTTGCAATGTGTTTTAATGTCTGATTATAATGAAAAGATTATCTCTTCGCTGATGCATACCGGTGGCGGCGTTGGTATTGGTTACGTATCAAGAGATATTGTTGCAGGGTACGGCGGCAGTATGGTGGCGTTTGCTGGTGCGGTTCTTCTTATATTGATGAACCAGGTTGTGAAGTTTGGGCTGAAGAAGAATGATTTCAGCTGGTGGATGGGCAATGGGATCTGGCCTTATCTTTCTACGTGGTATATGGTATGGGTTATTGTTATTAATGTTTGATTTTTTTTGGGGTTTAGTAGAAATGTCTGTTTAGAATTCTATGCTTTATTTTTGATGGTGTATTGCCTAACGGGTTCGCCTTATTTTTGGAGAGGTTAGAAGATGAACCTGAAAGTGTCAAGAAAGCGAAATAATTTCCTGGCACGAATTGCGTCAAGATGCTATTATCTAAAAGTATAAAAGAATATATGTGTAAGATATGGCAGACAGAAAATAAAACAGAGATTAGTAGCGGAGGCGATTTATGTGAATGAGACAATACAGAATCTGACAAGGGCGTTTATAGGTGAGAGCCAGGCGCGGAACAGGTATACTATTTATGCGAAAGTCGCAAAGAAAGAGGGTTTTGAGCAGATTGCGGATATTTTTCTTCTGACTGCTGATAATGAGGGAGAGCATGCCAAGTGGCTTTTCAGGATGATCAATGAGCTTAAGAAGAAGAGTGATGAGAGCCTTGATGAGATTACGCTTGAGGCTGGTGCGCCTACTGTTCTTGGGGATACTGCTATGAACCTGAAGGGTGCTATTGCAGGTGAGAATTTTGAGACTACTACAATGTATCCTGAGTTTGGCGATGTTGCTGAGAAAGAGGGTTTTTCTGAGATTGCTGTGCGGTTGAGGGCTATCGGCAAGGCTGAGGCGCATCATGAGGAGAGGTACAAGAAACTGCTTGCAAAGGTTGAAGGAAGTGCTGTGTTTAAGGATGACAAGAGTGTTTCGTGGGTGTGCAGGAAGTGTGGCTATGTTCATGAGGGGAAGGAGGCGCCCCAGAAGTGTCCGTCGTGTGATCATCCGACGAGTTATTTTGAGCGCAAGTGCGAGGATTATTAGGGGTGTAGTGTATGATTGGAAAAATGCCGGATAATGTATTGAATGCTCTGCTTGAGACTCTTCCTTTTGAATTTTCTGTTCTTGATGCAGATGATACGGTTCTTGGGTGGAATAAGCATGAGACACGAATATTTCGGAGGCCTGATGGTGTTGTCGGGCGAAATGTGCGCAATTGTCATCCTCCAAAGAGCCTTTCCAAGGTTGAACAGATTCTGGGTGAGATGAAAGAGGGGAAGCGCGATGAGGCGCGGTTCTGGATTAAGGTGCCTGTTGGTGAGGCTAAAGAGATGCATACTGTTTTTATAAGATATTTTGCTTTGAGGGATGATGATGGCAAGTATCTTGGATGTCTTGAGGCAACGCAGGATATTTTTGAGATTCAGAAAATTGAGGGTGAGAAGAGGCTTTTGGATTAATTGGGGTGTTTTTTTATGACTGAAAGAAGAGAGATTTATAAGTGCAATATTTGCGGGAATATTGTTGAGGTTGTTCATGAGGGTGCAGGTCAGCTTGTCTGCTGCGGTGAGTCGATGGCGTTGCTTGATGAGAAGACAGAGGATGCTGGTTCTGAGAAGCATGTGCCTCTATTGGAGAAGATTTCAGGCGGTATCAGGGTGAAGGTGGGATCTGTTGAGCATCCTATGGAGGATGCGCATTTTATTGAGTGGATTGAGGTTGTTTGCAATGGTGTTGCCTGCAGGAAGTTTTTGAAGGCAGGGGATGCGCCTGAGGCGGATTTTGAGTGCGGTGCAGAGGTAGGGGATGTTGTTGCGCGGGAGTATTGCAGTGTGCATGGGCTGTGGAAGTCTTAGGGGTTTTTGGTAGAGTGTGGATTGATGATAATTGTGTTTTAGGGAATACTTTCGCTTTCCTGCTGATAAATATATAATGTTTTTGGGAGATAGTTAATGCTATTGGTGATAATCAGTTGTAGATTAAGGTTGGCGAGGATGTGAAGATTGCAGGCTGGGTCCATGATATTCGTGATCTGGGGAAGCTTGTTTTTGTTACTCTCAGGGACCGCGAGGGGATTGTTCAGGTGACTGCGAAGGGCGGTGTGACTGATGAAATACTGTTGGAGCGCATAAAGAAGCTTGGTAAAGAATGGGTGATTTCAGTTTCCGGGAAGGCTGATGCGAATGAGAGGGCGCCTAATGGTTTTGAGATCAAGCCAGATAGTATGGAGATAATCTCTGAGTCAGAGGTTCCGCTGCCGATTGAGGTTACGGGTAGGATTGAGAGCAATCCTGATAAGAGGATTGACTGGCGGTTTCTTGATATGAGAAGGAAGGAGTCGTTTGCTGTTTTTCGGATGCAGTCTGAGATTGCACGCGCTATGGGTGAGTTTATGGCTGGTGATGGCTTTGAGAGGATATTTTCGTCCCGGCTTACGGGTGCTGCTACTGAGGGTGGTACTGAGTATTTTCCTATTCTTTATTTTAATAAGGAGGCGTTTTTGGCGCAGAGCCCGCAGTTGTCTAAGGAGTCTGTGCTTGCGTCGGGTATGGATAAGGTGTGGGAGATCGGGATGGTTTACCGTGCAGAGCCGCATCATACTACGAGGCATTTGTGTGAGTATGTATCTTTTGATTGTGAGATGGTGTGCGACAATCTTTCTGATGTGCTTGATGTTGAGGAGAAGATGCTTTCATATATTTTTCTGAAGCTGAATGAGAGGTGCAAGAGTATACTTGAGCTTTACAAGGTTGATCTTGTGTTTCCAAAGGAGATTCCGCGCCTGAGTTTTGATGAAGTGAATAAGATACTTAAAAAGGAGAAGGTTGCGACTGAGGCGCATGACCTTACGCCTGAAGGCGAGAGGGGGATATGCAGGTATTGCGAGAAGAAGTATGGGTCTTCTTTTGTGTTTGTTACAGGGTTTCCGTTTGATAAGAAGCCGTTCTATATCATGAAGGATGGCAAGAAGGGGTCTTTTGCGTTTGATCTTCTGTATAAGGGGCTTGAGATCACAAGCGGGGGCATAAGAGAGCATCGCTACAATGAGCGTGTGGCGAATATCAAGGAGAAAGGGATTAATCCCGAAGATTTTGATCATCTGAGGTTTTTTAAGTATGGTATGCCGCCGCATGGAGGGCTTGGAATGGGGCTTGAGAGGCTTACGCAGACAATATTGGGATTAGAGAATGTGCGTGAGGCGAGCCTGACGCCGAGGGATCCTGATCGGTTGGTGCCTTGAGGGATGAATGAAATGGGATATGTGACTGAGTTCAATTGGGTTTTGAAGCTGAAGAAGGAGCAGGGGTTTCCTGATTCGCTTGATGTGGGCGCTCTCTATGATTTCAGGAAGCCTGAGAAGCGCGTTTATCCTGTTGGTATCCCTGTGTTTCTTGCTGATTCTTCGTGGAATGTGTGTGCGTCGGTTGTTATAAAAGAGTTTGCAGTGAAGGGTAATGAGACTAGTGGGGTTTTTCATCGTATATAAACTATAGGCCTACGATGGAAAAGCTTGGAAATACGCCAAGTTAACAAATATTTCCATGATTTTTGAGGTTGTGCGCGTGTTTTCTTGTGATGAGAAGGAAGTGCTTGGGAAAGTGATGCGCGAAATGTATGAAATGATGTGATTTTATGGTGAAACGCAGTGAAGTTGTTAGTTTTCTTGATGAGTATCTTAAAGTCAGTGAGATAGCGGATGGTTCGCTCAACGGGTTACAGGTTGAGGGCAAGGGCGAAGTTAAAAAGATTGCGCTTGCTGTTGATGGGTGCCAGTATGTCTTTGATGAGGCGCGTTCTAATGGTGCTGATATGATTATTGTCCATCATGGGCTTTTCTGGAAGGATGATGAAGGGATGCGCATTACAGGGATCCATGGAAAAAGGATACAGGCACTTCTTGCTGGAGGGGTTTCGCTTTATGCTGCTCATCTTCCGCTTGACCTGCATGCTGATGTCGGCAATAATGCGTGCATGGCGAAGCTGATTGGGCTTTCGGATCTTCTGCCTTTTGGAAAGTATCATGATGTTGATTGCGGGTATTTTGGGAGGCTTGAGAGGGAGTATGATTTGGATGAGTTTCTTAAGCTGGTTGGTGAGAAGATCGGGAAGGTCAGGGTTAAGCATCTTTTTGGTGTGAAAAAGATAAGGACTGTCGGGATTGTCAGTGGCGGCGGGGCTTTTGCTGTCAATGAGATGGGCAAGTCCGGTGTTGATATACTTATATCCGGTGAGCCGGAGCATGTGCTGTTTAATGTTACGAAGGAGTTGTGCGTGAATGCGGTGTATCTTGGGCATTATGATACGGAGATATTTGGTGTGAAAGCGCTTGGGGATAAACTCAAAGAGAAATTTAGGGATGTTGAGACTTTCTTTATAGACAACCCGTCAGGACTGTAGTCATATAATCAGTCTATATCCAAGATAAAGTGCAGATATAATTGCGCAGAATTTCAATAATTTTGAGAAAACACAGATATTGTCGCTCAGGTCGCATGTTGCGAACAGGCTGATTGCATCTGACAGCACATAGATGCTGACAAGAATTATAATGCCTGCTCCTGTCCTTATCATTGTTTTTATGTGCATGGCGTTATTTTGAATATAGAGGTATTTAACTGTTGTTGAAGTGAAATTGTATGATTTTTCATTTATGCTATTGTGGGGAAAAATGCTTAGGATTCTCCAATTGTCACTAATATCCTATGATTTTTTGCTCGTATTTCCTAAACAAATATAAAGTTTTGTGTTAAATGTTTAGTTAACTGATTCTTAGAGTCATTAATACTATAGATGATAAATACTATAAGAGAGATACTATAAGAGAAATAGAGAAATACTATAATTGGGATAACGGGTGGTAAATATAGAAACGCTTAAAACAGGAACGACAACTATAGCTATGATTTGCAGTGAGGGAGTAGTTCTTGCTGCTGACCAAAAGGCGACAATGGGGCATCTGGTTGCATCAAAGGATACGCAAAAAGTATTTGAGGTGTCATCTAAGATTTGCATGACCATAGCGGGCAGTGCAGGCGACGGGCAGGCAATGGCGCGGTTACTTAGGGCTGAGTTGAAGCTTTATGAACTGCAGGAAAAGAAGATGACTGTGAAAGCCGGTGCTACGCTTTTATCTAATATATTGAGAGGAGCATACAAATCATTTATTCCCGAGTATGTCCAGTTGGTGCTTGGCGGGTATGATGCACGGGGACCACAGTTGTTTTCAGTGGATGCTGCAGGTGGATTGTCACCGGAAGAAGAATATGCATTCAGCGGATCAGGGTCGGTTATTGCTCTTGGTGTTCTGGAAGACGGGTATAGAAAGGGCATGTCGACTGAAGAGGGAGTAAACCTGCTTTTGCGTTGTATCAGGGCTGCGAGAGAGCGTGATGTGTATACTGGCGGTAAGTTGATGCATGTTGCGGTTGTAACTAAAGACGGTATCAAATGGATTGCTGAGAAAGAGATAAGGGCCATTATCGCAAAACTGGGATAGGTCTTGTCTGCGTTTTTTTGAATGTTATTGATATGATTCCAGAATGTTAACGACAGTTGAGTGGTTTTTCGGATATTGCTTGTGCGAAAATTTTGAGACTTTCGTATAGAAATCTATATTTGAAAACGAATTATTGAAAAAGATTGTTCATTTTATGGAACAGATTAGTCAATGTCGTCAATCCAGCAGTAATTAACTATTGTGTTGGATTGCCACATCATAACACTGTCGTGTTAAGCTTTTGAAGACTGTCGTCTTCAAAATCATGGAACTTGCGTTCCAAGCTTTTGAGCTGATGCTCAAAATAATCAATCTATATTGATTTATATGAAATCAATCGGGTACATAATTTGACGATTGATTATACTAAAACTTATAGCGATGTGATAAACATGGAATTAGAAGATGTGAAGTCGCGCCTGCCGAAGACCGCGATGATTACAAAGACAATGTTTGAAGGTTCTGATATTGTTTTTTATACAAAGAACAAGGATTTTTTTGTTAATGGCAGTTCTGACATTAAGTCGCTTGTTTCTGAAATCAGGAAGAGGATTAATCTACGGCCTGATCAGTCTATTACTCTTGATGAGGATGAGGCAAGGGAGAAGATCAGAAATATTGTGCCAAAAG
>JAFCBW010000206.1 GCA_017610525.1 Candidatus Nanohalarchaeota archaeon
CATTAGTTTTGTCAGGCCGTCTACTAAATCGTCTATGTAGCAGAAGCTTCTTGTCTGCGTGCCGTCGCCGTTTATTGTTATTGGCTCGTTTTTTAGTGACTGGATTATGAAGTTCGGGACTACTCGCCCGTCGTTTGGCCTCATTCTTGGACCGTAGGTGTTGAATATTCTTGCTATGACTACGTTTGTTTTGTGGGTCCTGTGGTATGCCATTACCAAGGCTTCTGCGAAGCGTTTTGCCTCGTCGTAGCAGCTTCTTGGACCGACGGTGTTTACGTTTCCATAGTATGTCTCTTTCTGGGGATGCTCCAGGGGATCTCCGTATATTTCTGAGGTTGAGGCGAGAAGGAGTCTTGCGCTGTGTTTTTGCGCGAGGTCAAGCATGTTTTTTGTGCCGATTGAGCCTGTGAGCAGGGTTTCTTTTGGGATCTGCAGGTAGTCTATGGGGGATGCAGGGGATGCCATGTGGAATATGTAGTCTATTTTTTCTTCTATGTCTATTGGCTCTGTTATGTCGTGGTGGAGCGTTTTCAGGTTGGGGTTGTCTTTCAGGTGGTCAAGGTTTGATGCGCGGCCAGTTATGTGGTTGTCGAGTGATATAATCTGGTGGTTGTCTTTTATCAGCCGGTCTATGAGGTGGGAGCCGATGAAGCCTGAGCCGCCGGTTATTAGTATTGTTGACATTTGTATCGTCCTTTTTTTTAATTGTGGTGATTGTAATATTAAGCTATTTCCTGTGTTTTTGTTATGTAAACTATAATTGTTCTTGTGATATTGGTTTTTCCCCTTGGTTTTTAGGGTATATCCGTTCTTGCGCCCCCACCCGGTTTTTGGCTGTGTTTTGATTTTTGTTTATTAGTTTTGTTGGGTGTTGATTTTTTCTGCTGTCTGGTCCCATTCTTCTGCCAGTTTTAGTATGTCCTGTTCTGTTTTGTTTTTGAAGAATTCCCATTGGGCCATGAGGTATGTTTTCGGGGCGCCGACGTCGAGCCATTTGCCGTCGAATCTTATGCCTACTGCTTTTTCGCCGCTTTTCAGGCCGAGCTGTATGGCGTCTGTCAGCTGGATTTCGTTGTTTCTGCCTCGGGGGGTTTTTTCGAGGTATGTGAATATTTTCTGGTTCAGGCAGTATACGCCGATTATTGCGTAGTATTTGCCGTTGATTTCGAAGCGTTTTTGCTCTTCTTTTGTCTGGGGCTTTTCGAAGACTTCTTCGCGGGATGGGTCTTCTACTTCTTTCAGGAGGAAGGTTGCGAAGAGTTTTTCTTTTTTGTGGGTTTCTTTGAGGTCTTTGAGGATGTGTTTTGGCTCGATTACTGTGTCGCCGAGGAGTACCATGAGGTCGAGGTCATCGTTTCGGATTTTGTTTTTTGCGCAGAGTATGGCGTGTCCGAGTCCCTGGGTGCTTGTCTGATATGCGAAGTCTATGTCCAGGCCATAGAGGCTGCCGTCTTTTACGAAGTCCATCAGGGGGCCTTTTTTGTGACCGGTTATCAGGCATGCTCTTTTGATGCCGCATAGTGTCAGGGATTCGAGGGCGTGTTCTATGAGGCATTTTGAGCCGCAGTGGAGCAGTTCTTTTGGAATTGCTTCTGTTATTGGTTTTAGTCTTGTGCCTTTGCCGGCAGCAGGGATTATTCCTATCATGTTATCACTGTATCTTTTTTTGGGTGTTTGTTTAAATATCTTACTTGTGTAGGATGAAGTAGGATAGATATTTATAGTTTTGTGGCTATTATGTTATGCTGGGTGTCTTTTGTGAAGGAGAAAATTTCTGTGACTGTTGATGCGGGTGTGCTTAGGGCTGTTGAGGGGATTGTTGATGGCATCAGGATTAAGAATCGCTCAGATGCAATTGAGTATCTTTTGAAGAGGTCGGTTGGTGATCGGCGGGTGGCTGTTGTTCTTTGCGGGGGGGATGAGGATAAGCAGATGCTTTCGGATGGGGTTTTTCGGTTTGTTGCGAGTGTGGGTGAGAGGACGGTTATTGAGGATACTGTTTTGCAGCTTAAGGGTTTCGGGTTTTGCCGGATTTTTGTGGT
>JAFCBW010000114.1 GCA_017610525.1 Candidatus Nanohalarchaeota archaeon
TCCAGGCGCCTGATGAGTTATATGTGCACCAATTGCATGATTATACGTTAAGAGTGCGTATTTCTGCCAGTTCTCATGAACTGGTCGGTGTCCAGAGCATTAGAGAGAACATTGTACAGGTCCATGATTACAAGCTGACATTAAAACTTTCTCCTGATTTTGAAAATAACATAAGACGATATGATGATCAAATCAACCTGAGTTTTTATAAAAAAGGGAATGAAGTTTTGAGAAACAAGCCAGGTAAGTCTATTATGGAAGACGATTCTTTAGGGTCACAAAACGACAGTTCTGTGATTTATGTTAATGAAATGCAGCCAGATGTAAAAAATGAGCTGAAGATACGGAATAGCGGCAAAGTACAGGGAAGTGTGATAATGGAAAATGCGGATGGGAAAGGAAAGGATGTCTTTAACCGGGAAAGTGCAACTACAATCGCGGTTTTGGTTATCTGCTGTGCAGCCTTGCTTATTTCAATAGGGTTATAGTGGTGGTGAAGATGCTGGGAAAAGAGAAGGAAATCTATAGGGTATTTGGTCTGGTAATTCCTATGATGGTTTTGGTTTTGTTAGGTGTTAGCGGGATGATTTACGCGCCGTTTGTTGTGTGGAATGAAGACGGAGATTGGGGTAGTGGTACACATCACGAAACGCAGAACAGTTCCGGTGATCTTTTACTGAACCAGACCTTTGGAGATTATGCGATATCAGGTCACTATGTTTCAACCATTACAGTATCAGATAATCCTGTGGGTGAACTTGTGCCTGTGTGGCAGTCTACTGAGCCGAATGAAAATATAAATATCTCTGTCGAGCTCTCTGTAAATGGCGGGTCCGGCTGGTGTGTTGCATCAAATAACACGGAGATGAATTTATCGGTTTGTCCACTCGCGGGCTTTGGGTCTGGATATGATATCGTCTTCAGGGTGAATCTCTCGACAAATGATACATCACAGACTCCCAGGATGCATATACTGAGTTTGGATTATACAGAACTTACACCTTATCTGGAAGTCAATCTTGTAACACCTTATGATGATACGATTGTTGGCCAGAATAAGACAATTGTGGTAAATATGACTTTGTATTGCAGAGACGGGAACTGCGGTAATGTAAATGGTACTTTACGATATAATAAAAGTTCACCTGTACCTGATGACGCGGTTTCAACTGTTGCAGGAGATGTACCTTTCTATATAATAGATGCTGTTAACACAAAAAATTGCAGTACAGACCCGCTTGTGCGTGATGAATATTGCAATATGACATGGGCTATTAATGCAACAGGGAGTTTATCTGCGGAATATGAAATTGATGTTCTTTTGGAATCTAACAGGACTGCATCAAACAATACAGAGGATTCAACAATAGAGATTGGAAAGATATTGATAATTGATTTAGAATTTTCACAAATCAATTTTGGAATACTTGACCCCGGTTCAGAAAATCAGCCTGCAGATGGCAATTCTTATGGTTATAACATTAGTGTTAATGTGAATTCCAATGATGTTGAAAATTTATGGATTAAAGGGACCAACCTGACCAATGATGATTCCGATTTCCTTGACTGCGATGTGTATGAGCAGTATAGCCCATATGAAGGCAATACTACAAATTATCCCTGCCTGATTGGTGTTGAGAATGTTATCTGGAGCCTTGAAAGTGATCCTGCAGCGGACCAGAAATATAATCTGTCTGGGGACTATGAGAGGGTCAACAAAGATTTTCATATTATCCAGGCAGGGGATGTTGAGACCACGTATTATTGGATTGATGTTCCATATGGCGTTTATGCAGGTTCCTATACTGGCACGGTTACGTTTATGGCAAATGTTACATGGTAATTGTCTTGTCCTGTTTTTTTGTGACGGATGCTGTGAGATAAGTGTATTCATCTGTCATGTTTTTGATATTTAATATTGGCTGGTTGTTGTTGAAAAAAATTATATATACTGCTGTGTCCTATATCGGTGTATGGAAAAGAAGGGTGTAACTATGGCGATTTCTGTGGTTATTGTTATTATTGTCCTTTTGGTGGTTGCGCTGATGCTGATAACTCTTGTGAGTATGAATGTCATCAGATTTTCCGGCAGTTCCAGTGATTCGATAGGTCGTTCGTCTGATGGTATTCTGTGCCAGACTGAACTTGCTTCTGCGTGTGCAGACAAGAGTTCGGGTGAGCTGTGCGGCAGTGGGTGTCCTAGTTGCCCGAAGGAAGGCAGCACTCCGTGCCCGTAGGTTTTTTGGGTTTTCTTTTAAGGTTTTGTGTGTATAAATTGTAGTATGGTTCGAAGGCGCTTTTATGATTGGCTTAGCCGATATTACTGGTTTGTCGGGCTGTTTGATGATTGTTACAAGAGGAGGGCGCTTGAGCTTTTTGAGTTGGAGAGGAGGATGCGGTTTCTTGATGTTGGCTGCGGTGCGGGGTTTGTTTTGCGGCGGCTTGCGGGGCGCGCTTTGATTTTTGGTGTTGACAGTTCGTGTGAGATGGCTCTTTCTGCAGGGAGGCGAAGCGGTGCGCATGTGTCTTGTGGCGATTGCTTTTGCCTGCCTTTTCGTGACGGCTCTTTTGATGTCTTGTTTTGTAGTTTTGTGTTTGATATTTTTGATTTTTCAGAGCAGAAGAAGATTCTTTTGGAATTTTCGCGGGTGTGCGCGCCGTCAGGGCTGCTTGTCCTTGTAAATAATACGCGCGGCAAGGGTGTTTTTTTCCTGCTTTCAGGGTTTTATTTAATGTTAGTGCGGATTTTTCCAAAGGTTCTTTTGAATAAGCCGATAGATGGTTTTTCTGTTGTTGAGAGTTCGGGGTTTGCGGTTAAGAAGAGGAAGGTTGTCGGGTTTACTGAAATTGTTGTATGTGTGAGGGATACTGAGTGAGTAGGATAATTGCAGGTACGCGAAAGGTTTATGGAGGTATGAATATTATTTCCGTGAAAATGGGCGTATTTTGTTGATTTCAGTTCCAATATTATCAAGAAATCGCATCAGGAGTCCCATCGGTCAGTTGCGAAGCAACGGGGCGTGCCTTTAGGCTTGGGAGGATGTCAAGTTAGTTGTCCTGCAAAATTTCGTCTCTTGCAGTGACCATGTTTTTAAGTTTTCCAAATGCGATGTCTTTAGTTAGATTTCTCATACCGCAGTCAGGATCAACAATTATCTGTTTAGCAGGGAGAATATCGAGTGCTTTTTTAATTCTCTCTTTTATTAGCTCAACGGATTCAACTTTCCTGTCTTCAATACTGACGCATCCAAACCCTATTTTCTTGTCAAATGTGTACTCTTTTAGCAAACTAATATTTTTGGGATGCGCGACAAATTCAAGGTCTAAGACGTCAATTTTGTACTCAAGAATATCACTGAAGATTTTTTTGATGTCTCCACACACATGAAGAGCCAGAGGTACATCAAGATTTTTTGCAAGTTCGTGAATCATGTCTCTTGTTTTTGGGAAGTACTCAACAGAAAGAAAGGGTTCATCAATCTGTATCATGTCGACGTGGCTGCTTATCTCTTTGAGTTCTTCTTTTAGTACATCAACAAATGCCCATGCTGTTTCCTCATCGGTTTTATAATATTTGTTTTTACAGTTCCTTGCAAGTGTATATGGACCGGTGACAATTCCTTTTATTTTTGTGTTTTTTGTAGCTATGGACCTTATGAATGCCATATCTTTTGCAATTATTGAATGTTTTCTTTTTATCTCACTGTCAATTTGCGGTCTTTTGCCATTTATTGAGATACCATGGCAGCATGATGCAACAAGAGACATAATGTCTCCTCTTACCTGCCCGTCAGAGATGATTTCAATGCCTGCACGCTCTTCATCATTTACAGCAGATTTGATAGTATCATGAAATGAATCAGAAGAGAAATAAAACTGATTTAATATATTCTTAGTACTGATATCTGCAGGATAAGATCCAACGACTGTGGTCTCGAGTTTTGAGCTATTAAGTTTGCGCGACATAAACATATGGTATATGCATTGCGGTCTATATTAAGGTTTCATATCCGGGTACCCCATAATAGATGTGATGTTACGCCATAATATAATCGCCATCATTAACTCCAGGTTAGATATTACAGAAAGATTATCTATTTGTATCTATTTCGTAATATATTGTGACGCTATGATGGAATATACAAAAAGAATTATGGGAAATGGATAAAAGTACAAATATTATATACTATTGACAACATAAGGCTATATTGACAATACAATAAAATGGGCGATG
>JAFCBW010000014.1 GCA_017610525.1 Candidatus Nanohalarchaeota archaeon
CGCGGAACTGACAGAAAAAAGAACAAGAGAACACGCAAGAAACACATTAGACCTCATCCTCTACCCCCAAAGACTGATAAAAACCGCAGGCACAGGCCAAAGACAGGGAAGAGATGATGTATGCATGATAAAATAATAAAAATCACCTGAAACGTGGATCCCAAGACGGTGATTTTTAATTGTCCATAAATTATGTTCGGACAATTAAAAAGCTTGAAAATACCCCAATTAACCTAAATTTTCATGATTTTTAATCTTTCCGAGTGAATTATGTTCGCAGCAAACTGCGGATTATTAGACTCACTCGAAAATAACAGGTGATAAACATGGAAAACAAAAAACTAAAAATAGCAATAGTTGCAGCAGAATTCAACTACGACCTAACACACGCAATGATAGACCTTGCAAAAGAGCACGCAAAATTCCTGGGCGCAGAAGTCACAGAAACAATCCTCGTACCCGGCTGCTTTGAAATACCCTTCGCATGCAAAAACATGCTAAAAAGAAAAGACATAGACGCACTGGTTGCACTTGGCTCCGTAATAGAAGGCGCAACAAGCCACGACGAACTGGTAGCCCAGCATGCAGCAAGAAAGATCATGGACCTCGCACTTGAATACAACAAGCCCATAGGCTTCGGCATAACCGGCCCCGGCATGAGCAGATTAGAAGGTCACCAGCGCATCAAAAACGCAAAAAGCGCAGTAGAATCCGCAGTAAAGCTCGCAAAAAAATTCAACTGAATTGTTAGATGAAATAACTGAGGTTAGACTTTCATGAGAATAAATTATCCAAAACGTTCAAAATTTATAGAAAAATGTGAGGATTGCATCCGCCAAAATAAAGATGGATTGTTGACAGGCAATATGATCTCTGTTGACCTTTCAGAGTTTCCAAAATCAGGCTACGGTGGAAAAAATATCCGTGTAAATATTGAAAAAACAGAGAATGAATCATTCAATGCATACTGGAAATCCACACAGCCAAGCCGTTTTCCAGTTAGAATCAAAGCTGCTGCACACGCATTGTTTAGACAGGAATGTTTTGGAAAATTTGTAATCTTTCACAAAGCAGGGAATTTGACAATTAGTTTAGACTAATAGCATAAATAACTCCAGACATATCTTGCTAAAAAATCGAAAACAGAACCAACAGAAATATATAGGGATAGTATGATCGCAATATGGTATAATAAAACTACCTCACCAGAAATATAGAAAACTATAGCGATATATCAAGATAATACTGTGGTGAAATCAAGACACATTAAAATAGTATTATATTCTGCTGGAGATATATCAAAATAAAATGACCTCATAATAGGATTATATTAAACTAAAGATATACTAAAATAGCAATATATTAAAATACAAATATTGTGATATATATGATTCATAATAAATACGCAACAATAGACGACGCAATAAAAGACCTGAAACTCGGAAAAACCCTGATAGTAACAGACGACGAAGACCGCGAAAACGAAGGCGACCTGATCTGCGCAGCACAAACCATCACCCCTGAAACAATAAACTTCATGGCAAAACACGCAAGAGGACTCATCTGTATGCCTATGACAGAAGACAGGCTAAACGAACTCAACATAACCCTGATGGTCCAAAACAACACAGACAGGCACGAAACAGCATTCACAGTATCAATAGACGCAAAAGAAGGCACAACAACAGGAATATCCGCACACGACAGGGCAACTACAATAAAAAAAGCAATAGACTCAAAGGCAAAACCAACAGACTTCTCAAGACCCGGCCATATATTCCCATTAAGAGCAGTATCCGGCGGCGTACTCACAAGAGCAGGTCACACTGAAGCCGCAGTTGACCTGGCCCGCATAGCAGGCCTTTACCCGGCAGGCGTAATATGTGAAATCATGAACGACGATGGCACAATGGCAAGAACCCCCGAATTATTCACATTCGCAAAAAAACACAACCTCAAAATAATCACAATAAAAGACCTCATAAGATACCGCAAAAAAAACGAAAAACAAGTCATGCGCATCTCAGACGTAGACCTCCCAACAAAATACGGAGAATTCCGCGCAATCACCTTCGAATCAAAAACAGACCATCAATGCCACATCGCACTGGTCAAAGGCAACATAACCCCCAAAAAAGACATAATAGTAAGAGTCCACTCAGAATGCCTCACCGGCGACGCATTCAATTCACTGCGCTGCGACTGCGGCGACCAGCTTGCAGCATCCTTGAACCTTATCGAAAGCGAAGGATGCGGCGTCCTCCTATACATGCGCCAGGAAGGAAGAGGAATAGGCCTAAAAAACAAGATAAAAGCCTACGCTCTCCAAGACATAGGTCTCGACACCGTAGAGGCAAACGAGAAACTAGGATTCGCAGCAGACCTTCGCGACTACAGCATCGGCGCACAAATTCTTGCAGAGCTAGGCCTGAAAAAAATCCGCCTCCTAACAAACAACCCAAAAAAAATCAAAGGCCTCTCCGCATACGGTCTCGAAATAACCAAAACCATACCAATCATAATCAAGCCAAACAAAAACAACAAAAAATACCTCCTCACAAAACAAAAAAAACTGGGACACAAACTGGGATTATGATGGAAAACCAGTCATTCACAGGCCCGCTATTTCTCGGGAAAAATCTCGAATATGTAGAACAAGGCTACGTCATCACAGAAGACAACAAGATCATAGACTGCGGCGAAGGCAAAATCAGCGGCGCAAAAAAACACTCAATAATCCCTGCCTTCATCAACGCTCACACCCATATCGGCGACCATTTCCTGCGCGAAAAATGCCTCAACATGACACTGGATGCAGCATGCGCCAAAAGAGGAATAAAAGAAAACTGCATGAGCGCCGCATCCGACGACACAATAATGGACGGCATGAAAGCAGCAATCCTTGAGATGCTTCGCACAGGCACATGCTGCTTCACAGACTTTCGCGAAGGCGGCAAACCAGGCATAAGCCTCCTGAAAAAAGCACTATTATCCTTCAAGCACAAAGGTGTGCGCGCAAAAATATACGCAAGACCCCTCTACCACGGCGAAAACTTCATAGACAACTGCGACGGCTACGGCGCGCGCAGCATAAGAGCAGAAAAAATAAACATGCGCCTCGGAAGGACACTCGGAATCCACGTATGCGAAACAAAATCAGGCGAACTAAAAAATGCCCTCGACTTCAAACCCGATTTTCTGGTCCACATGAACAATGCCACAAGAGAAGAACTAAAAAAAGCAGCCTCACTCAACCTGCCAATAATCCTCTGTCCGCGCTCAAACGCATACTTCAGCCTAAACGCGCCGGACATAAGCGCAATGCTTGAAGAGGGAATCAGCCTTTCACTAGGTACAGACAACGCCATGACAAACACTCCGAGCATGCCATCAGAAATGGAACACACATACCGCACAAACATGAAACAAGTAAGCGCAAAAGAAATCCTGAAAATGGCAACAACCAACCCCGCAAAACTCTTCACCTGGAATACAGGCTCAATAGAAAAAGGCAAAGACGCAAACCTCCTTCTTATGGATGAATCCTTCCTGAAAACCCCCGACCCATACGCGACAACTGTCTTAAGATTGCAGGCGCAAAAGCCCGATATAATGTTCGGCGGCAAATTTGTGCATTATTATTGAATTCATCAGCAAAAAGAGATACCTCAGATTTAAAAGATAAGGAAATTATTCGATTTGTAGGGTCACTGAAAACAGGATACTGTGTGCTGGATGACCCTATAAATGACCCTATAAATGACCCTGTAAATGATACTATAAATGGTAATTGAATATGGACCCGCAATTGAGCGCACATGAATTAGAAAATGTCTCTGTGAGAAGAAATGAGCTTATCGCTGATATATTCCATGATGTCCATTATGTTGAAAAATGGGGCAAAGGGATAAGTTTAATTCTGGACAAAGAACCCGGTGCGCAATTTAAGGAAGTTGCCACACTATTTATAACTGTATTCAAAAGAAAAACAATAGAGGAAGCCACAAAGAAAGCATGGAAAAGACAATTTCTGAAATTTCAGAGAAAAAGTACCCAGAAAAGTGGTCAGAAACTTTATCTGAAAGGCAAATTGGAATCTTGAAAACAATAATCAATAATCCTAACATTTCACGAAAAGAACTTTCCAACTCTATTGGCATTAACCAATCTGCAATCCAAAAGCATTTGGATACATTAAAGAAAAAAGGTCTGCTGAAAAGAATAGGTCCCGACAAAGGCGGGCACTGGGAAGTATCAGAGTGATAAAATGCACATAACAATCAACTGCGCGAAAAGCCTCGACAGCATCCTCGAAGGCAACTACTCAAACAAAAAAGACTGGAACCGCGTCTACGAACTTCGCGCAAAAAGCGACGCTGTAATGGTCGGCATAAACACAATCCTGAAAGACAACCCGCGCCTCACAACCCACGACACAGGAAAAGAGCCAATAAAAATAGTAATCGACAGCAGATGCAGAATCCCAAAAGACGCAAGAATATTTCAGACAAAAACAATCGTAGCAGTCTCAGAAAATGCACCAAAAGACCGCATATCTGCAATCCAAAAAAAAGCAAAAGTGCTCATATGCGGCAAACAACAAGTAGACCTATCCACCCTGATGAAACACCTCCAGAAAACAAACATCAACACACTGATGGTAGAAGGCGGCGGAACCCTGATATCCTCAATACTAAACCTGAACCTCGCAGACGAACTGATAGTGGCAATAGCGCCACAGATCACCTCAAGAGGCATCCGCTTCATACAAAAAGACTTGGAAGCGCCCATAAATCTAAAACTAAAAGACATCCAGAAACTAGACGAAATAGTCATCTTAAAATATCAAATTCTAAAATAAAGCGCCAAATCGTATTCCATACAATACAATATCAATTAAAATTGTATCATATACAATACAATAACTATATAAAATTGTATTCCATACAATACAATACTATGGAAGCAATCAAAAACATCTTAGTCGCATGGAAAGAAAGAGGAACCCCGAAAGACCTTATAAAAAGAGACATAACTATTCCCACCGCCCAAAAAAAAACAAACCAGATACACACCATTGCAGGAGTCAGGCAGTCCGGCAAAACATACACAATGTACCAGCTAATAAACCAGCTGATCTCTGATGGAACCGACAAAAACTCAATATTCTACCTCAACTTCGAAGACGAGAGACTACCCGAAAAAACAGAAACCCTGACAGAGTTAGTCCCAACAATCAGGCAGTTCTTCGACCCCCCAAAAAAAATATATCTCTTCCTTGACGAGATACAGGTAATCCCCTTGTGGGACAAATGGGCAAGAAGAATCCACGACGATCGCGAAATCACCCTGTATCTAAGCGGCTCATCCTCAAAACTATCAAGCAAAGAAATCTCAACAACACTAAGAGGCCGCGCAATCACACACGACACCTACCCACTCTCCTTCAGGGAATTCCTGAAATTCAAAAACATGGCCTTCAACAAAAAAACAATAAACTACAGTGAAAAAGACAAGGCAAAACTACTAAAATTGTTGCACGAATACCTGAAATACGGCGGCATGCCCGAAGTTGTCCTGCAAAAAGACGACAAGATACAACTACTGCAGGAATACTTCAAAACAATAATCAACCGAGACATAATAGACCGCTACAACATAAGAAACACAAGCCTTCTCACAGACTACCTGAAACTGCTCATAAACTCAACATATTCGTCCATCAGCAAATCATGCAACATCCTCGAAACATTCGGCTACAGCCTCAGCAAAAACACACTCTGCGAATACCAGTCTTACGCCCAAAATTCCTTCTTCATTTTCCCCGTATCAATAATCTCCTCAAAAATAAAGACGCAAATTCAATATCCAAAAAAAATATACTGCATAGACAACGGCTTTCTCTCAGCAATATCCTTCAAATACACAAAAGCATACGGTCGGCTCACAGAAAACGCAGTATTCATTGAACTGAAAAGGCGGAACAAAGAGATATACTACTGGAAATCCAACGTAGGCGACGAAGTTGACTTTGTAATAAAAGACAATCTCAACATCACAGAACTCATCCAGGTTTGCTGGAACCCCGCGGAAGATGTAAAAAAAAGAGAAATCAGGGGACTGACAAAAGCAATGTCAGAATTCCATCTGGACAAAGGCATAATCATTACCGGAGACTATGAATCTGAAGAAGAGATAAATGGAAAAAAAATCAGCTACATTCCAGTCTGGAAATGGCTTCTGGACATATGACCCATTCACTTCTTCTTATCCTCTACAAGATGTTTAGTTTTAGCAAGATCCTTCTTATACACAATAGTCCGGTGCGGGAACGGTATCTCAACACCTTCCTTATCAAACCTCTTCTTGATGGACTCAAGCAGCTCATAACCTGTCCGCGTAGCCACAGCCTGATCCGGCGCCCAGAAAAGCAGCCTCAAAGTAACACCGCTATCCGTAAGCTCCTTCATCCTCACAATAGGGATGTCCGAACTGCTGATATCCTTCGACGTATTGATATCCAGAACATCCGGGTGCTTCTTCACTTCATCCATAATTATCCTGCGCGCAAGATCAATATCAGAATCATAGCTGATAGACACATCAACATATTTCAGGATTTTCTCATCCCCGATACTATAATTCACAATCGGCTCCTTGCTTATAATATGATTAGGGATAACTATCCTCTTATTCTCCCACGTCCTTACGACCGTATGGCGCAAAGTGATATCCTCAACAATCCCATACTCCCCGGAAATCCTTAACCTGTCCCCCAGCCGGAACGGCTGAAAAACAGCAAGACTGACACCTGCAACAAGATTGGCAAGCGTCTCCTGCGCCGCAAACCCGACAACAATACCAATAACCCCGACACCTGCAAACATACCCACAGAAACCGCCCGAAGCTCAGGAATAGAATAAAACACAAGCCCAAGACCTATAATATAAATCAATACTTGAGTGACTTTCCTCAACACTCTCTGTCTTGTAGGATCAATTTTTTTCCTGACACTGGAAGTCCCTTCAAGGCGGAAAAACGCCTTATCCACAAGATACGCAAAGCAGATCGTCGCAAGAAAGATCAACACCGTTGTCGTCATTTCATGCGCAATCAGGTCAGACAACAATTCCATATTAAAATCCATTTTACCCACACAACCTATTTAGTCATCAAAGCATATATATAATTTCAGAAAAAAATCAATCACTGACAAGAGAATAAATACCATACACAAAATTCACAATCTTGAACTTAACAGAATTTAGAAATCCCACACCCTCGCATGTTATCTGCCCGCTCTCCCATGCCTCTGTAAAAGAAAGCTCACCACTTTCAATTTTCTCAAGCGCATCTTTTTGAACATGTATATTCATCGTCGGCTCAAACTGCTCTCCATAACCGATTGAAACCAGAAACCTTTCATTGGTCGTCCCGTGTAGCACCTCTTCGCCGCCATCAAAATTGATTCGCTGGTTACCGAATATATATTTTAAAAACCCCGGCGCTGACTCCAGGTTATTATTTATTGCACCCATGATTGAAGCCAGTTTATCCATACCCTGCTTCCTATACTCTGCCTGGTTTGCCTGCTCCTCTTCTGTAGGCTCTTCCTCATTTCCTTCATCATCACTTTTCACACAATCAGGATCATAATTGCAGCTCATCACAGGATATATACACACACCATTGTAGCATGAATTCTTAATGACAGGCCGCTCCTCTGGACCACACCTGCCATACCCACACGGTTTAATTCCACTGATCTGCGGGCAATCCTTATCATCCTTGCACCCGCAGCGCTCGCAATCATAGCACCCCGGGGTCGGGGCTGAACAATCCTTATCACTATCACACTTCTCCATTCCAGACACTTTCCCGTCACCGCATTTACCCATTTCATCCTCACTTGGAAGATAGACACTATCACCATACCCTGTCTGTGCTTTTTCCTTTGCCAGATCAAAAAACTCCTTATAGACAAAAGGTCCGCCATACCTTTTCACATAGCACCAGACCAGCGGATGCGCATCCCTGTCAACACTGAATGAAGAGGACTGTCCCGAAACAAAATTATCCGCCACATAGAGAACCTCCCCGGTATTAGCATCAATACATCTAAGCACAAAACTGTGCGCATCCCAATTCGTATCCCCTGCCCTAAAAGAAAAATTTACAGTAACCATGTCAACTGCATAGATAAGGACAGGAAAACTCACAAGCACAGCCAGCAGGAATAATATCATTCTTTTCATACATACCACAATAATATATATGTAGCTCATGGTTTTTAAAATGATTATAGTTAGCGCCGTTACTAAATAGACCAATTTAACAAATAATCAAGAGGTGCTAATCTATATGGTGAAGACATTGTCCAAAATGTTATGTCTTCAACTATACCTTTTTATCATTTTCCGAACATAAAAACACCATGACAAAAAACACAGTAACATCATCCGCCCCCGGGAACATATTCTTCTTCGGCGAATTCGCAGTAATCTACAACAAGCCCTGCATAATAGCATCAGTAGACAAAAGAACAACCGTCACAGCAAACACAAGAACCGACAATAAGATAATCATAGAATCCGCCGCATTCGGCACCGCAGCCGCAATCCTCAACAACCGCCTAACAGGCTACGAAACCAAAGCCCCCGAACTATACCCCCTTCTGGACTTCATCTCAGACCTTGTCCCCAAACTAAAAATCACGCAAGGCCTCACCCTGAAAATCACATCCGACATCCCCGTAAACTCCGGCATGAGCAGCTCAACCGCCGTATTTAGCTCAATACTGAAAGCATTATCAGAAATCTCCGGCAAAAACATAGAGAACAAAGACTACTTTGACTGGATATACCCGCACCAGGTAAAGATACACGGCGGCAAAGCATCCGGAAGCGAAATAATATCCTCATCAATAGGCGGCTTTAACACAGTAGAAAAGAAACAGGACAAAATCACATTCAACTCACTTGGCACACAGGACTTCAGCGTCGTCATAGCAGACACAAAAGTATCAGCACCAACAGCACAGACTGTCGGCTATCACCTTCCGACCATGGAAGCGCGCTTCCCAAAAATGGTAAAAGGCATCTTCGAAAACATAGAAAAACTAACCCTCGACGCAAAAACCGCCATCCAAAATGGGGACCTCGAAGAAATAGGACGTCTCATGAACGAAAACCAGGTCCTCTTATCAAAACTGGGGATGTCCCACCCGAAACTCGACGACTGCATCTCATCAAGCCTTGCCGCAGGCGCACTCGGCGCAAAACTCTCCGGCGGCGGCTGGGGCGGCATCATGGTCGCTTTATGCCATCCAAAAGACCAGGCTCAGGTAATGGGTGCCCTAAAAGAGACCGGAGCAGACGTAATCAAGACAAAAATCGGCGTCGAGGGCGCAAAGCTCGAGTAATCATCCCTTTCTCAGTGCAGGCATCACAATACTCACATACTTAGCCACAAGAATCAGGATCATCGGCCCGATGAATATCCCGCTGATCCCAAACACCATCGGCCCGAAAATATAGGAAAGCATCATAGCACCTGTATTGACCCCCTTTGCAGAAACAAAAGGCCGCAAAGCAAAATCAGGAATCATATCAACCACAATATTGACAGCAGCAAGAAATACCAGGATATAGGCTGCATCACCAAAAAGAGAATCTGCAATAAACGAACTGACAGCAAGATAAACAACAGTCGGAATCCACACAAGCTTCACCCCGATCATCGGCACAAGACTCGCAACACCCGTAAGAATGGCAAGAAGAATAGGATACGGCAACTGCAAATGCACCGGCGCATACATATTGAACACACTATAAACAACAATAGCAAGCACAGCAGTGACAATCGCATTCAGGATATTCCCGAAAAACACCCTATAAAGCGCCTTATCAACCTCATTAAAATACACATGAGCAACCCTCTGGCTATAAAAAATATTCTCAAAAACTGATCTTCTCAACTTACCCCCGTCCTTCAGAAGATAAAACGATATAAGAAACACCAAAAACACATTAAACACAAACCCGAAAAAAGAAAAAAAGTACCCTAATGACTGGTTAAACAAACCAAGGACTGAAGAAATCAACTCCTTATCCTGCCCAATACCGGACAACGAACTCCACGGGTCACTAAAATCCCCGCTGACATTTATCTTATCTGTAATCATCTCAACATACTGCGATTTCTCATCATCAGGCATACTCTGTGCATACTTGGCAAACTCAATAGTCCCGATATTCAAAGTATACGCAGCAATACATACAATCGGCAGAATCACAATAACAAGCGAAAAAAGCGCAGAAAACATCTTCCACTGTGTAACCCGCCGCACAACACTGTAAAACGGCCGTGCAATATAATAGACAAAAAGAGAATACGCAATCACATCCCTGAAAGGCGCAACAAGCATAAACAATACTACAGCAAGAACAATTCCATAATATCCCCAGACACTATTTCTTCCATCCATAAACAATTACTTATTGACAACAAGCATTTATAAGTTATACCGACAAATAACAAAGTGATAACAATGAACAACGACCTTGAACAAAAACTAATAACCGGAAAAATAAAAATGCACGACCTAGACAAGCTGGTAGCCCCAAAAGAAGCAACAGCTATCCGCCGCCGCGCAATCGAAAAACTCACAGGCACAACCCTCGAAAACATAGGCGCACACACAATAGACACAGAAACAGCATGCAAAAAAAACATAGAAAACATGCTAGGCGCAACACAGGTACCCTTGGGCATAGCAGGCCCCCTCAAAATAAACGGCGAACATGCAAAAGGCACCTACTACATCCCACTTGCAACAACAGAAGGCGCACTAGTCGCATCCACAAGCCGTGGCACAAAAGCAGTCACCGCATCCGGCGGCGCAAAAGTCTACGCCCAGAACAAAGGCATGACACGCGCACCCGTATTTCGCACATCAGGCCTAAAAGAATCAAAAGAGCTCGTAGAATGGACACAAAAAAACTTCGCACGCATAAAAAAAACAGCAGAAAGCACAACACGATACGGCAAACTAACAGAGATCCAGCCATGGATAGTAGGAAGAAACGTATACCTGAGATTCGTCTTTGACACAAAAGACGCCATGGGCATGAACATGGCAGTAATAGCATGCGACGCAGTAATAAGAGAACTCATAGACAAAGAGACAGACGCCAGATGCATAAGCTTATCCGGCAACGTCTGCACAGACAAAAAGCCATCCGCGATCAACTTCATCTCAGGAAGAGGAAAAAGCGTACATGCAGAAGCGATAATAAAAAAAGAGACACTAAAAGACGTCCTAAAAACCACGGCAAAACACATTTTCGAAGTAAACTACAGAAAAAACCTCCTCGGATCAGCAGTAGCCTCAAGTTTAGGATTCAACGCCCACTACGGAAACATCGCAGCAGCACTATTTCTTGCAACAGGACAAGACATCGCCCACGTAACAGAGGCAGCGATGGGAATCACAACATGCGAAATGCTCGAAGACGACCTCTACATCTCAGTCTACATCCCAAACCTCAACGTAGGCACAGTAGGCGGCGGCACATCACTAGGCACCCAGAAAGAAGCACTAAGCATTCTCGGCGTATCCGGCCCTGCTAAGAACCCCGGTGAAAACGCGCACAAGCTGGCAGAAATAACCGGCGCAGCAATACTATGCGGCGAACTCTCACTCTTGTCCGCATTCACATCAAGAGACGTAGCAAAAGCGCACATAACGCACGGCAGAGGCAAATAACTATTTCTGGCGCTATAGATGCATCCCCAAAAAATCCAGTACCATAAAATACTAGTAGACTTCATACTCGGCGGTCTGCTGATCTCCATCGCACTTCTAATATCAGACATACTAGGACCCCTTGTAGGCGGCGGATTCGCTGCCCTCCCCATAAGAGTAGGCGCAACAATATTCATAGCAGGCATCAGTGGGGGAGAGGCAATCGCATACGAGATGTCAAAAGGCGCCCTAAGCGGTCTCTTTGGCGCCTTTGCCTTTGCACTCATCCTCTCCTTTACACCTCAAAAAATAGGCATCACAAAAAGCTTCATAGCAGCCCTCTTCCTCTGCGCACTTGTAATCTGCATAACCAACCCGATAATCATGGAGATATTACCATGAAACAAAAATTCGCAAAAGACTTCATAGCCGGCGGAGCAGTAGTCTCCTTTGCCCTATGGCTTGCATCCCTCTTCGGTCCCGTCATAGGCGGAATCTTTGCAGGCCTCCCAATCCGTCTTGCCGCAACAATAGCCTTCGAGCGCAAAAAAGGCGCAGAATATATAGAAAAAATGGCAAAAGGCGCACTATTCGGCTTCATCGCAAACTTCTCATTCATGTTCACA
>JAFCBW010000115.1 GCA_017610525.1 Candidatus Nanohalarchaeota archaeon
AACTTAGATGCAATATTATCGGTATCAGGGTCATCAAGACCCATATTAGTGTGAATGTTGTCTATCTTTTGAAATGCCTCTTCCATTAAAGAAATTGTTTCGGATACTACTTCGGGAAAGTGTAGTGTGATTCCTGATTGCGTATGAATCAATGCCATCTCGTGTAGGTAGTGCTTATAGAATGATGTTTCCTTATATGGATTATCACCATGAGACATTGCCTTAAGTGGTTTAAGGACGGCTGTTAAAAAATAAGAACAGGACTCCCTGCTTATATCGATTATATCCTGGCTCGTCTTTTTTAAGTCATCTAGAGATACGGTTATGTCTTCTCCAGTATCGATTTGTTTTTTCAGGGTTTCATATGTCCTCTTTAAGTCCAAATGTAAACTTGCGCAAACATAAAATGGTCTTGTGTAATCATTTAAAGGCAGTTCACCTAAATCAATTGTACCATAAGATGCATCTAGTTCAGCGAACATCTGTCCAGCCACTGGAAGCATCTCGTCAATAGCATTGTTAGCAACGTTTAGATGTTCCTGCAAATATGCCATCATCATAGAAACGGCAGCAATTTTATTTCCATAGTTGTGTATGAATCCAGTTTCATAGTTCTCCAATCTAGAATTCAATTTTTCTGCATCTTTTCTTCTTTCAGTGGGTACTCTCTGCCAGTCTATGTCCATATTGACTCTTAATAGGGCTATCTTTATATTGTTATTTGTGCGTAGTTACGGATTTGTTTTTGAATCGTGGATTTTTCACATCATCATAGCGAGAGAGTATGTATTTTGCGATAAGAAGTGCTATTTGGAAGACGAAGAAAAGGTTCTGATGTCTTTGCCTGCTTTGCAGGGGTTTAGTTTTATTTTGGGGTTTTTGAAGTTGAGGTTCAGTTCCTGTCCATCGTAGTATTCGTGCATGAGGATTGCGAGTGCGGCGACTTCTGAGTGGGGCTGGGAGCCTACTGAGATGTTGTAGTCTGCTATGTGGTAGATGTCGCCGGGGACTTTTTCGCTTCCGAGGATGATCAGTAAGTCTTTTTGTGTTTTTATCTCTTTTATCTTGTCCTGTACGGGTAAGCCGTACATTGTGAGGTGGAGCTTTTTGCCTTTGAAATTTTTGATTGCTTTTCTGAAGTTTTTCTGGTATTCTATTTCAAAGTCGCCGCCCCAGCGCTCTTTTATGTCTTTTACTGATTCGATTATCTTTTCGTCTTTTTCGCCGGAGAGGATGACTTTTTTTGCACCCAATGCTCTTGCTGTGAGGCAGATGTGGGTTGTCAGGCGCTGGTCGCGGTAGTGGCGGTGGCCTAAGCGGAGGATTGTTATTGGCATAGGTATTGAGTTAGCCGAAAAGTTTATAAGTATTTGCGTGTGTGATTGTTCTTTATGAGTGGTCACACTACATTAAGATATGGTCTGAAAAATATTCAAGATTTGCATAAAGACGGTATTGGCGGGTTGGAAGAATTTTATGCTGCTATTAAAGAGGTAGCTCATTTTGTCCTGGATTCTGAAGGTATTTCTGCCAGAGAGATAAAAGAAGACAGGAATCTTGGTACTGTAGAATTTTATGTTGAAGGTGACGGTTCAGTTGTCGATATGCTCTATAGCAAAACGGAAAGTATACGTAGTCATATTGATGTCAGAAATTACAAACTCGTTATTGATGGGTCAAAAGAAATTGATGTTGATGTTAGAAGAACAGAGCCGGCTGAAATTTCAGGAGAGGTACCTTCCATTGTTGATCAAACCAAATATATTGTTTATAAAAATTTGAGATATAGTTGGTTTAATTTAGAGGATTTTAAAACAGCATACGATTATGCATTTGCTAAAGAGATTAATACGTCAACAGCTTCAGGATATCTTGGTCGCATCCATAAGAAAGAAGAACTTGAAAGGAGAGGGAAAAAAGGAAATCATGAGTTCAACTTATCTGAGGGTGATGTAGTAGTTGAAGCATATATAACCGGATTTGAAGAGAAATATCCTTTTGGGGTGTCTGATATCTGGAGGAATAAGTGAGTCTCTTCATTCAATTACTGTGTTTTTTATTTTTGTTCCTAATAGGGCTTTTTTTAGGTTGCCCGGGGTTTCGCCGTTGATGATTTCTGATGTTATGCCTTCTCTTGCAAGGACCAGCATCTGTTCTACTTTGTGGAGCATGCCGCCGGTTACGTCTGCTGAGTCTGAGCCGCGCAGGAGGGGTTTTACCCGGGTGAAGTTTTCTTTTGTTATTTTCGGGATGAGGTTGTTTTCTGAGTCGAGGACGCCGTCTACTTTTCCGACGAGGATGATTTTTTTTGCGCAGAGGGGTTTTGCGAGGTATGAGAGTATCTGTTCTGTTGATATTATTGAGCAGCCTTGTTTTGTGTCCAGGACTGCGTCGCCGTAGGGGATTGGAAGGAGGTTGTTTTTTAGCATCAGTTTTATGGGTTCGGTGTACCAATTTGTTAGTTTTGAGTTTTCGGTTATTGCGCATGCGGAGGGCTGGACGGAGATTGCGTTTTCACCTGCTTTCAGGAATGATTCGACGATTATCCTGTTTAGGGTGGATGCGTCGTTCTGGACTATTGCTATTCCTTTGTGGCTTTTTTCGTTGATTATGCCGCGATGTGTCTGGTATTGTGTTGCGGACTGGTGGGGGTATGAGCCGCCGCCGTGGCCTACAATTATTTTCAGGTTTTTTTGGATTTTTGCTTCGTGGAGTTCGCGGGCAAGGCGCGCTATTGTGGCGTGTCTTGCGGTTCGGGCTTTGCTTTTTTCTGTTATTATTGAGCCGCCCAGTTTTACCATTATTGTTTCTTCCATTTTAGTCACCCCATCTTTTGTATAGGTTGTGGTTGATTTCAAAGCAGTCCAGTGCTTTTCCTACTATGAAGTCTGTCATGTCGTCTAGTGTTTTTGGGTTGTGGTAGTATGAGAGGTTGGGGGGGAGTATCCATGCGCCTGCTTTTGATAGTTTTAGCATGTTTTCGAGGTGGATTGAGTTTAGGGGGGTCTCTCTTGGGATTATGATGAGTTTCCTTTTGTAGCGGAGGCATACGTCGGCTGCGCGGGTGATGAGGTTGTCTGTGTAGCTGTTTGCGATTGCGGAGAGGGTTTTCATTGAGCATGGGGCGATTATCATGCCGTCGGTCTTGTATGAGCCGGAGGCAATTGGGGCGGCTATGTCGGTTTCTTTGTAGTGTTTTGTTGCGGGGGCATGGTTTATGTTGATGTCAGAGGGCTGTTCGTGTTCGGATACTATTTTTGCGCTGCCAGATATTATTGCGTGGGTCTCTATGTTTGCTTTTTTTAGTTCTTCCAGTATACGGATGCCGAGGATTGTTCCGCTTGCGCCAGTTATTGCTATTATCAGTTTTATTGTTGTCACCTGCCATCATGTTATTTTTTGGCAAAATAGTAACCTATGACTAAACTTACCATAACACGGAAGCTCCCGATGTTGTTGTTAAAGAATGAAATATCCTTGCCTGTTGAACCTAATGCGAGAAGAGTAAGTTCCAGCAGTGAATAGACTATTACAAGAATTATCGCGACGCTGTGGCGAAATGTCTGGTCTTTGTTTTTCCTGCTTTCTTCGGACATTTTTTTGTATTCTGAGGTATCTATATCGTCAATTGAATCGGTCTCGATAAGAAGCAGGTCTTTTGATGTGCTTTTTTTGTTGGTCATTATAAGAGCAATTCCCTTTCTTTACCTTCTTTGTCTCTGAGAATGATTTTTACGCCTTTTTCTTTTTCATCTTCCAAAAATCTAAAAACTTTCAGGCTGCTTTTTATAACCTGGGTTTTAGATGTGGCATCGATTTTTTCCTGAAGGTTTTCAAGGTCAGTTAACGCTTTTGGCGACATTTTTATCTGAAGCCGGGATATTTTTTCTTTGTCCATTGTAATCATCTAAATCTTATTTGTTATGTTTGAGTTCTTTTGTATTTATATTTTACTTGTTTTGTACATCAAATATGCATGAATTGTGTGTATATTGTAGTGTCGTTTATTTATATATTTATATCTAATTGTTTTGAATGGCTTTGAATGAAAGACAAAAGTTGCTGGAAAAAATTGCTTCAGATATACCCCAATCTAAGTTTAGCGTAATATCAATTATATTCAATTATAAAGAGGAGATAACTGTTGCGGATTATAAAAAAATAGAGCATATTATCAGGAATATAAAAA
>JAFCBW010000116.1 GCA_017610525.1 Candidatus Nanohalarchaeota archaeon
TATAGCTAATGGGCTTGATGGTGAAACAGTTGAGGTAACAATTGCAGGCAGTTTTGTTGTGTATAATGATAACGGTGTTCCGTCGACTTATACATTCACTGGAAGCGACCAAGTACAGTTTAAGTAGACGGTCAAAGACAATAAAAAAATGAGCGTATTGCTGATACCAACTGTCGCCAGTGATGGCGGATGTTGATACACCAGGCATGGGGAGTTTCATATGATTTTTTTAAAATCACCATGTCTTTTTTTTCTTTTTATCGGCACGTTGCCAAAGCCATAAGATATTGGGTCTGCAGGGAGAATATAGATTTAGAGGGTAGTGTTTTTTTGATTAATTTTTTCAAGATGTTTCCTGTATCAGCCATATGTCGGCAGGACACGTATGGATATTGTTTATAAGGCGCCAGAGTAAAAGAGTTCTTAATTAAATAGAGAGGGGGTCTTATGAATAGAAGTGATGTGAATGGTGTGTTTAAAAGAGGGTTGATTGAGAGGTATAAAAGGGATGATATCAGGGAGATTTTAAGCAGGATTTGACTGCTTTTTTTTCCATCTGTTTTTGTCTCTGGTCTTGTACTTTTTTAGTGTGTCGTTCAGGGCGTCTTCAAGGGATATGTTGTAGGAGTTTGCTATACAGATGAGTGCAAAGAGGACGTCGCCTATTTCGGTTTTCAGGCTGCCTGACGGTTCTTTTTTCTTTTTTTGGGTTTCTGAGTGGCTTATTTCGCGGGCCAGTTCGCCTGTCTCTTCTGTCAGGGCGGCCAACTGCGCTAATGGTGGCCAGTAGCTGTCTTCAAAATGGTTTATCCAGTCATCTACTTTTTTTTGGGCTTCTTTCAGTTCCATGGTTATCGCCAGTGTTTTGCAAGCCATGATTTGTGGGTGTAGATTGCGCCTTCAGGGCACAGTTCGTGGCAGCAGAAGCATTTTATGCATTTGTCTCTGTCAAATACAGGGTAGGGGTCCATAGTTATTGCGTTGACAGGACATGCTTTTTCACATATTGCGCATTTTTTGCATTTTGATTCATCTACTCTCGGCTCGAATTTTAGGAGGTTTTTTACAAGGTAGTCTTTTATTGGTTTTGGGATGTATGATGCCAGGGATTGTGATTTTCTTATGTTCTGGTTTGGCATCTGGATTGTGAAGGGAGGTATTTTGTCGCCGAGAATCTGTATTTTGTTTAGGTCGGCTGTGCCGAGACCTCTTTTTTCTGCTGCGATGACTGTGTTTATGCTGCTGAAGCCTAAGAGATTTGAGCATACGGCATCTAATGATACGCAATCCGGGGAAGCTCCGATCAGGTTGTAGTTTCTTTTTGGGCCGTGTGTGGGACCGTCGCCTTCCATGCCTTGTATGCCGTCCATTATGCTGAATTGGGGTTTTATTACGGAATAGATGTCTGATAAGACTTCTGCGAACATTTCGTCTTTTCCGAGTACGTGGGCTTTCATCCTTTCGCCGAAGGGGATGCAGCCGAAGAAGTTTTTGACTGCGCCAGTGTAGCTTGTCAGGATATGGGTTTTCATTTTCGGGAGGGATATTATTATGTCTGCGTCCAGTATGTCTTTTGCCAGCCATATCTCTTTCATCTGTACTGGTTTTGGGACTTTGACTTTTGTGAAGCCGTTGTCCTTGAAGTCTATTGCTTTTACTTTTAGCTCGTCGCATACTGCTTTTATGCCGCTGAGTTTGAGGCTGCTTTGGCCTTTGTCCATCTGAATGTTCTGGGTGTCGCCGACTATAGGTGTTGCGCCGAGGTCGAGTATCTGTTCGCATACGGCTTTTACTATTGCGGGATGGGTTGTTATGGCTTGTTCGGGTTTTGCGGCTTTCAGGAGGTTCACTTTCAGGAGGACTGTGTCGCTTTTTTTTATTGTTTTTTTGAGGCTGCCTGCAAGGGTTATGGATTTGTTGACTGCGGCTTTTACTTTATTGTAATCGTAGGTCTGGCATTTTACGAGGGATACTTTGGTCATAGGCTGTTATTTGATGTGATTCTATAAATATTATTGGGTTGTGCGATATTTCGGAGGGATTGTGTGAAAACGGGTTGCTGAAATACACGTATTGTTGTTCCATATGAAATTGACGGGGGTTCGTGATGTTGTGTTTTCGGTTGTGGTGTCGTCTGTATTGATTGTACATAGATGTTTTTGGCGCTTTGAGGCATAAGTATAAATTTCTGGTTGTGCAAGAGAGGTGTATGGATATGAGTATTGCTGTTGGGCTTGGAGCTGTTCTTTTTATTGCTGTCTTTCTTGCCAAGATTTATTTTGTGCCAGGGATAATCACTTCAGGGATGTTTATGACGATTGTGTTTGTTCTTGCAGTCATTGTTGTCTTGATTCTTGCTTCCGGTTGAGGCCGATCAGGAGGGTTGCGTCTGTTGGGGACATACTTATTTTTTTTCTTAGCCAGGTATCTAGCATTATTCCGGGGGAGGAGGATGCTATGTCTTTTGCGAAGGGGTCCAGTTCGGGGAAGCCTATCGGAGGGAGGATGCATTCGTGTTCGCATTCGCCATTGTAGAATTCTTTTCCTTTTTGTGTCATTTCGCCGATTATCTTTCGGTTTTTTACCAGGAGGACTATCGACATGGGAGGTGGTCTCAAGTGGGAGTCGTGGGCGCAGGCTATTGTCAGGTCTCTTGCCAGGCTTGAGTAGATGCCTATGTTTTGGTTGTTGTCCTGCTTTTCTATTTTCAGGGCCTGCTTTTTTTGCGCATCTGAGAGAATTAGTATGCTTTGTCTGCAGATGCCTTTTGTGTTTTTTAGGGTTTTGATTATTTCTGAGCAATCATTCCAGGGGAGGGGTTTGGGGTTTAGGATGCGCATCTTTTGGAAGTATAGGGTTTCTATTGGGGTTTGCGGAGATAGGTCTGGGTTTAAGCTGCAGGACAGGGGGCAGGCGTTGCATGCGAAGGTTATGTGACCTGCTTGGGTTCGTTTGAAGGTTGCGCCGGTCAGTGTGTCGAAGCAGGGGTATAGGGGGCAGGTCTGGGGGTTTTGTGGGTTCATGGGATGTTTATCTATTGTTTTGCACAGATTGCCTGTACCCGGAAGTCGGAGCAGGAACCTGATTCTTTTTCAAAGTATGCACCACAGGTGTCTGAATTATCCGACCTGTATATTTCAACTGCATCACCGGATACTCCGCCATCCCCGTCCCTAGCATCAAAACCACATCCTGTGAGGGTATAACCTGAAGGGCATGTTGATGTCGCCCAACATAAATCGCCAATATAGTAAACTGCATTCTCCCATTTTACGGTTGCTTCTGATAGTTCTTTTGCACAGATTGCCTGTACACGGAAGTCGGAACATGAGCCGGTTTCTTTCTCGAAGTATGCACCACATGTGTCTGAATTATCCGACCTGTATATTTCAACTGCATCACCGGATACTCCACCATCCCCGTCCCTAGCATCAAAACCACATCCTGTGAGAGTATAACCTGAAGGGCATGTTGATGTCGCCCAACATAAATCGCCAATATAGTAAACTGCATTCTCCCATTTTACGGTTGCTGTAAGACCAGTTGGTTGTGTTACACTAAAATATTCTGTTCGTTCGTTGTTGTTATCGTTGGATTCGTCAATTTCATCGTATTTGTCTAATTCTACTTTTAATGTATAGGTTTTGGCCTGACCAGGAGTCCATTTGTGATCAAACGATATTGCTTCCGAATCACCCGCAGAGATATCAGGAGGAATTTCACCATAACGCATCTCTGCATACTCCGCATCATCTACGTAAAGCATTAGGGCGGTTTCAGATAACCCATCAAATACTGCTATCTCGGTTCCGATGTTTTCTATTATAGCTTCGACGGTGTAGGATTTCCCGGTCACAGGAGTTGTGACTTTTGTTGAACCATCATAGAGTACGATATCAGATACTGTGAGGTCGGGTCCTGTTGCAGTTCCACCACTTACAAATTCAAACATACCATCTATGTCGCGTGAGCAGGCTACGTCCTTTGCTGATGTTCCGGGACGACCGTTGTCATAAAGACAGATTATTGATGGAGTCATTATTTTTCCTTTGCATTGTGCAGGTATTGGAGGTATTACCCATGTTCTTCCATTTGTGCCTTTATATAATGAATACATACCATACATATCACCGCCACCGTATTCTATTGTACATTCCCCAGCATCTGTAC
>JAFCBW010000015.1 GCA_017610525.1 Candidatus Nanohalarchaeota archaeon
CTATATAGTTTATATAGGGTAATTATTTCTATCCAGTAAACACTGTTATTATTCATGCTCACAGGAAATGAAAGAAAACTCTATGATGCAGCACATGAGAGCAATATAACAAGACTGATGGGTGAATACAGAGAAACTGATGCGGGGATGGTTAGGGAATTATATGATGCAATCAGAGAAGAGCATGAAACAGGAGCTACTGTTCTTCAATTTGTTCCAATTGGCACACACAGGGAATTCAGAGACAGATATCCTATTAATGGCGCGGCATCACTATTTGCTGGAAATCTATGATATTCTGCAACCCAGTACAATCTATTCGCTTCGTTTTGTTATCATGAATTCCGTATCATCTGTCGGCATTACAGCATCCTCATCTTCCATATATAACTCAATAGCTTCTACCTGATTGTTCTTTGCCCCTTCAATAGTCCTGCCCTGGCTGGCAATTTCCGTTCCAGGGCACCATGCACAGAACATATTTTCTTTTTCCTTGGTTATTATACAAGATAAATCCAACATATTACCACTTCTTAGGTTTAAGGCCTAAATACTTTAAAAATATAACTGCTGTCATTTGAATCCTATAATGGTATTCTCAAGAGAAAGAACTTCGCAGGTCTCTAACCATAAATAACTTCCCCGATATCATCCGGCACGACAAACCCGACTAGCGCCTCAATACTCTTTTTAAACTCGCCTGATTTCAAGACAGAGATGAACTCACTTACGCTCTCTTTTTTGAACCTGCTTTTCGGGATGCAGAAATCGTATTCTTCGTCGCGGATATCTATGAATTCGAGGTTGTACATCCTGGCTGCGCTGCATATACCGATACCCCAGTCTGCTTTTTTGGAAGCTATTGCGCAGGCAACTGCATTGTGTGATTTGGATTCAACATCGTAGCCTTTGATGTTTTTGCGGTCACTTTTGTATTTGAGGCCGTCAAGCAGCATATCAAAAAGGACGCGTGTACCGGAGCCGGTGTTTCGGTTGATGAGGCGCAGCCTATCATCTCTTAAAAAATCATCCAGTGACTTGTGCTTGCAGCCTTTTTGAAACATGATTCCCTGCTTTCGCCTGTATCCTCTTACAAGCATAAGTTCTTTATCCATGAAACCAATATTATATACTCTACTTTTGGCGTCAATCAGATGGGTGCCGCAAATATCTGCTTCGCCTCTCCGGCATGCCATAATCCCGCCAGTGGATCCGACGTTGATTACTCTTGACAGACAACCTCTTTTTGAGAGTATTGTCAGGGCTGCGTCTGAGCCCATGCACTGGCTGCCGATAAAGATGATGTCGGGGACAGTTACTTCGCCTGAGAGAAGCACAATGTCTACATCTTCGTCTTTTTCAATATAGTCAATATCTTCTGCGACTTCAATGTATCCGTCTGAACTGGAAAAACTTGTGACTGCACCTGAGGTCTTTGGCACAGGATATGCATAATAGGTGTCTTTGCTTTTCACAATGTTTGAGAGGACAAATTCATGCTTTCCCTGTGAAGAAGAATACCTGACTGCGCATTTTGCTTTGATTTTTGCTGAGGTGTCTTCTTTCTTCCCGCACATTGAAAGAATGACCGGCTTCACAAAGAGGTTGAACATGACAATGCACGATGTCGGAAAGCCGGGGAGAACAACAACAGGCTTTTTCTTGTGCGCCGCAAGCACAACGGGTTTTCCCGGCTTGACAGCAACGCCGTGCACAAGTATGCCCGGTGTGAGCATCTCATCAACGACGCGGTAACAGATGTCACCTGCACCGGCAGAGGTGCCGCCAGAGATTATGATTGCATCGTATTCAATTGCTTTTTTAAGCAAGGCCTCAATCTCTTTTTCATTGTCTTTTGCAATGCCCAGAAACTCTGCTTTGGCTCCGCATTCTTTGCATGCGCCCACAATCATTGCTGAGTTCACATCATATATTTTTGCTCCTGTAAGCCTATTGCCGGGGGTGGTGAGTTCGTTGCCTGTTGAGATCACTGCTACTTTTGGTATTGAAAATACATCTATTTCTGTGGCGCCTATTGCTGCGAGCACACCCAGGTCACAGGATGTCATGCGCATCCCTCTGCGAAATACAACTTCGCCCTGCATGACGTCTTCGCCGGCATGCATGAGGTTTTCATTTGGATGCACACTGGAATCTACTTCAATGAACCCATTACCCTCATTACAGTATTCTACCATCACAACTGCATTAGCGCCGCGTGGGATTGGAGCGCCGGTTGCGATGCGCAGGGCGCAGGCTTTTTTGAGCGGGGTTTTTGGTGAGCTGCCGGCACTGATGTTTTCACTCATCAATTTTAGCTTAACTGGATTTTCCTCATCTGCTGCGAATGTGTCAGATGCAATTACAGCGTAGCCGTCTCTTTGCGATCTTGCAAAAGGGGGCACATCCAGTTTTGCTGTTATGTCTTGCGAAAGTATGCGCCCGACACTGTCATGGATGTTTATTTTCTCTGTTCCTTTGGGGGTTTTTAAAATGTTGCTGTAAAAGCGCTTCTTTGCCTCATCAACAGATAGAAGATTGTGGAATTCTTTTTGTTTCATCAAAATAACCTCACGTTCACTTTTGTGCCCTCGGGATAGCCGTCTATGTTCTCTGGTACCACAAGATATGCATCTGCGCGAATCATTGATGAGAGAATGCCTGAACCGCCGACCCTTACGGGCTCTATTTTTCCATCATGGCACTTTACACGGAATATATCTGTCCTGCCAGGAGATGATGCAATCTTTTTTGTAAGTATTCCATGTACGGTTGTCTTTTCACTTGCGCTTATGCTTTGCATCGCCTCAAGTGCAAATCTCACGAAAAAATCAAATGCAGTGCATACTGCTACAGGGTTTCCGGGCAGCAGAAAGACCAGTTTTTTTCCAATCGTGCCTATGCCAAAAGGGCTTGCAGGCTTCATGGCAACTCCGTGGATGAGCAGTCTGCCGCATTCATTGACTACGAGGGGCACGTAGTCTTTTTTGCCGCATGATGTGGCGCCAGAGATTATTATTATGTCTGCGTCAGATGAAAGGAGTTCGGTCCTGATCTCATCATAATTGTCTTTTACTCTCTTTTTAGATGTTACTTCTGCCCTGCTGTCCCGGACAAGGCCGTTTAGTGTGTGGGTGTTTGAGTCAATGATCTGCCCTTCTTTTGGTTTTGCGCCTACAAGCTCGTCTCCGGTAACAATTATTGCTACTTTTGGTTTTCTATATACTTTTATTTTGGTGTGTCCTATTGATGCAAGAACGCCTGCTGCGTATGGGGTGATCCTTGTGCCTTTGCGAAATACAGATGCGCCTTTTTTTATGTCCTCTCCCTGCATGCAGATATTTTCGCGGCCTGCAACCGGCTTGTGGACTAATACATAGTTGTCTTTTTCTTCGCAATATTCTGCCATCACGCATGCATCTGCGCCTTTGGGTATTATGCTGCCTGTCATGATTCTTAATGCTTCTGTTTTTTTGATTGTGTGTTGTTGATCGCCGGCTGAGCATTCGCCGATTATTTTTAATTTTGAGGGGTTATACTGGCTTGCGCCGTATGTGTCTTCTGCTTTTAGGGCATAGCCGTCAACAGCTGAGCGGTTGAATGGAGGAGAGTCTTCGCATGAGTTGATGTCCTGTGCAATCACACGGAAGATACAGTTGTCAATAGAGATGGATTCTGTGGATGCACGGGTGATGTGCTCTTTTATCACATCAAAGACTTTAGGGAAGTGTGTCCGCTTCTTGAATCCTTTCATCCTGATGTCTTTCAAATCATTCACCTGCGTGCTTTAGGATGTGGCCTGCTTCTTTCAATATTATTTTTTCTATTGCAAGAGCGCAGGCATCGGGCGATCCCGGCAGGCAAAAAATTACTTTTCCTTTGATTATGCCTGCGCATGCTCTTGAAAGCATGGATGATGCGCCGACTCTTTTGTAGCTTTCTATCATGAATAGGGTATTGAAGCTTTCGAGTTCTTTGTCAAACAGGGGGCGTACTGCTTCTACGGTGATGTCTGTTTTTGCGATTCCTGTTCCGCCGGTTGTTATGATTATGTCGACTGAGTCTACATATTCCAGGACTTTGTTTTTGATCTGGTTTTTGTTGTCCGGGACTGTAGTGCGCTTTGCTACAGCGTGGCCTTGCTTTTCTATGCTGTGGGATAGATTGTCACCACTGATATCTCTGCCTCCTTTTGCATCCCTTGAGGTTGATATTGTGATGATGCCGAAATTCAGGTGTTTTTTTGTGTGGGTTTTATGCTCTTTTGTTGATTGTGTTTCCATGTATATCCTCTTTTTTCTTTTCAGTGACTTTGATGCCTGTTATTCGGGTACATGGGTACTGGCCGTCATTGTCTTTTTCAAGGTATTTTACCATGTCCCAAATGTTCAGCAGGCTTATGGTTACGCCTGCCAGTGCTTCCATTTCTACTCCGGTGCTTCCATATGATATTACTGTGACCTGTGCGTTGACGTAATTCTCTGCGCAGTCAAAGGTTACGTCTACTTTGGATATGGGGATGTTGTGGCAGAGAGGAATCATGCGCGGGGTGTCTTTTACTGCGTTTATTGCTGCTATCTCGCTTACTGTGAAGACGTCGCCTTTTTTTGTTTTGTTGTCTTTTATTTGTTTTATGGTGTCTTTTGACAGATTTATTCTACCGCATGCGGTGGCTGTTCTTAATACTTTTTTTTTCAAAGATATGTCTATCATGTTTATTTTCATTTTATCACCTCACGTAGGGTTCTCTTTTTTCAATGCCCTGGAGAATTAAACTGTTTAGTTCCCTGTCCGGGATTTTGTTTCTGATGCCTGAGACAATGTCCAGAAGATTGTCATTTCTCATGAGGCATGGCTTTATTTTGCCGTCTGATGTTATTCTTAATGTCCGGCAGTTTGCGCAGAATTCGTGCCTGTTTGGGCTTACTATCTCTACAATCGCGCCGTTTAGATGGTATTTTTTTCTGTTGTGCATTGAGCGTGTCTCAATTTTGTCTGCTTTTGATGCAAGTTCTTTTTCTATGCTTTTGAGAGGGTAATAATGGCCGTTGAAAAACTGTTTGTTGTGTTTTGTTTCAATCAGCTCAATGAGCTGCAGTATTGCGCCTGATTTTTTTGAGAATTCTATCATCTTTTGGATGTCATTGCTGTTTATATTTTTGAGGACTACCATGTTGAGTTTGATTGTGTCCAGTCCTGCGTCTTTTGCTGCTGTTACGGCGGGTTTTATCTTGCCTGCGGTTTTTTCGAGTATGGATGAGGTGTATGAGTCGCAGCCGATATTGATTCTTTTTAGTCCTGCTTTTTTCAGGTCTTGCGCTTTGTCTTTGAGCATTGTGCCGTTTGTGGTCATTGATATGTCTTCGATTCCAGGAATGTGTGAGATTTTTGCGATAATATCACAGATGTCTTTTCTTATGAGGGGTTCCCCGCCTGTTATCTTGACTTTTTTTATGCCTGCTTTTGCGCATGCAGATACTATTTTTGCTATCTCTGCGGGGGACATGACAGGTTCTATGCTGGTCTCGCCTTCCCTGTGGCAGTATGGGCAGTTGAGGTTGCATTGCTGTGTCACTGATATTCTCAGGATGTCTATCTCTCTTCCGAATCTATCTTTTATCATCGCAAATTACCTTGAATCTTATGGACTCGAATTTTTTTATTAGGGTTTTGCCTAATTCTGTTAACTCTGCGCTGCCACCGCCTTTGAGGCCGCCGCGTTCTGTGTGGACTATTTCTGCGCCCATGCGGCCTTCCATTTTTTTTATGTAGTTCTGGCATGAGCGGTAGGAGATGTTCAGGAGTTCTGCTGTCTCTTTTATGGAATGGGTTCTTGAAATTGTTTTTAGGATGCGGTATCTTCCTGCGCCCATTATGGGTTTTTGGCCTATGCGAAGCCAGAATTTGTAGCCGGGTTTTATGTGGGGGAGGATTTTATTTTGGTCCATGGTTTAGTTATATGCGAGTTACATTTAAATGCATGTCGGTTGTAAGGGTAATATTTTGTGTGATGAATGTGGGGTGGGGGAGTTGTTAGCGTTAAATGATTTCAACCATAAAAAATCACAGGATAATCGTGAATATATACAATAAAAAACTCAAGAAGAAGGAGGTGGTTAGGGGCCCATGATATCAAGAACATGGACCCACTAGAGGTGAGTTGGGAATGGCAGGCCAACAACACAAACTTAAACTTTCAAGTACTGACTTGAACTATACTTAAACTTACATACAAATATGAAAATTAACGCGCCGCATCTCCCTTAAAGTACGGCGCGCATAATCGTGTCATATCAGTCATTTATCCCCCTTACCGGATAACCTCGATGCCAAGGCTTTGTTCGATGTTCTTTACTTCTACACCTTCTTTCTGTGTCTGTGGTCCAAGTACGTACTGCGACCTGACGCCAGTGATGATTGTTATCACTCGCACCTTGCCTTTCATATCGTCTTCTACTCTTGCTCCCCAGATGGTCTGGGCTCCTGCATCGAGATGACGTGAGACAAAATCGCCAATCTCTGTAATCTCATCAAGCCTTAAATCAGGCCCGCCTGTAATATGTACAAGCGCGCCGGTAGCTCCCTTGTAATCAACATCCAGAAGCGGGTTTGACATTGCCTGCTCAACAGCTTCTCTTGCCCTTGCAGCAGATGCGGACTCAGCAACACCAATCATAGCAACTCCGCCGGAGCTCATGACTGTCTTAACGTCAGCATAGTCCAGGTTCACAATTGACGGTGTAGCTATTGTTTCTGTAATACCCTTTATCATAGTCACAATAATCTCATCTGCAACAGAGAACGCCTGCTGAAGCGGCATGTTACCTGCAATCTCAACAAGCCGGTCATTTTCAATAACAATGACTGTATCAGAAACCTGTCTCAATTTTGCAAGGCCTTCCTCTGCCTTATGGATTCGCGCACCTTCAATCTTGAAAGGCATTGTAACCACACCAATAACAATTGAATTCTGGGACCTTGCATACTCAGCAATAACCGGTGCGGCTCCTGTTCCTGTTCCACCGCCCATGCCTGCAACCAAAAACAGCATATCAACGCCGCGCATAACATCCCTGATCTCATTTATAGACTCTTCTGCAGCCTGCTTCCCCATAGCTGCATACCCTCCGGCGCCAAGCCCTTTTGTAAGCTCCTGGCCAAGAAGAATCTTCCTGTCAGACTGTATTGTCCGCAAGTGCTTCATATCTGTATTTAGAGCAATTGTCTCAGCCCCGGTGATACCGACACTGTGTAGCCTGCTGACAGCATTACAACCCATACCACCAGCTCCCATTACCATAATCTTTGCATCGTTTGCACCGGCAAACTCATCCAGCGGCCTTTCACTCAAACTACCTGTGCCACCGGTAATTTGTCTTGATATTGCGCTTTGTATAATTGATTCCATTTTTAACTCCCTCCAATTTCACTTTTTTATATTTTTTCCAGACCCTCTGACCTGCGAATCCATCACATATCTCTCCCCCAAGATATATATTTCATGATTCATGTCCTATTGGCGAAATATTTATATTGATTCCGCAACAGTATTATCCTTAGAAGTAGATTATTAAGACTAACCAAATCGTACTGGATAATGTCTACTCCCTTTTGTCCTTAACTTTCAATTCAACTTTGCCCAAAGTTCAATTGATTGCCTGATCAATTTTAAATCGTCGCCCGATAATTTAAAATTGAATTTTTTTTTTCATGCAATGTTTGCCTAAAACATTGTACTGGAAAACCTATTATGTACTTTTGTCAATTACGTATATATAAAGCTTTTGTTATCTATAAATATACTTTGAGATGTATATACTATAATACTTAATTGCAGCTACCAGCATTTCCTGTGGAGTTCGTATACGTGTGACGTAGAAATGGTTTGCCGGACATATTTACGATTTCCTGTGGAATTACCTTCAGTTCTTATGGAACTACAATATTTGATGGTAATTTCCTGTGGAACGTCATATAACCAGACAAATCATGATGAAAATATTTATTAAATTAATAACAAAATAAAGGATATTATGAAAGAAGAACAGGCAATTGAAAGGGTGCTCAGGACAGCAAAGCTCAGTCTTACTGATTCAGAAAAAAAAGCGTATTCCAAGGACATGAAGAACATCCTTGATGCTTTTGCCGCTCTTGATGAGGCCAATGTGGATGGGGTTGAGCCTGCGTTCCAGCCGATAGAGGTAAAAGACAGGACAAGAAAAGATGTTGTTGAGGCTTCTCTTTCGCAAAAAGATGCGCTGGCAAATACAAAGAACAAAAAGGACGGGTATTTTGTGGGACCGAAAGCAATCTGAGCATATAATTCTGTTTTCGCCTACCATCATTCACATATAAAACTTGCTGTTCCAGAATATACTGGCAAAGCTAGGCCGGGGCGCCAGGCGGGTCCTGTTACCTGAAATCGTCTATATGCAGGGGCTGAAGCGCAAAAGGCAGCAATTACTTTTTGAGTGTCTTGATCCTGTTTTGAACAATGACTCTCTGCCCTGATAGGTTTATGCTCTGCTGAACCGGGTCAGGCCTTGATCGGAGCAGCCCTAAAGCAGGACATAGGCGCTTTCAGGATACAGTGCCGAGGTAGAAACAGGGACTCAGCATTCAGGAAGTGTGCCCACTTTTGCGCGCGCTTTGCCATTCTCAAAAAAATATCTATCCTCCAGAATAATACAGGAATGTAAAGATATCAGCAAATTTCATGTGGCGTTTAATATATAATTTGACGCATCCCATTACAATTCGACAAATTTATCTCCATTTAGCATTTATAGTAAAAGTCATAACCATTTGGACTATGTGGCTTTTCCATATCATTAAAAATCGTTTTACGATATTTATGATCCAGCGAATCTTTGAGATTCGCCCGGATAGTTAACACCTCTTGGTTTATTGGTTCAGTTTGTCCAGTTAGTAACGGCGTGAACTATAGCAGAAATCATACGGCACGCATACAAAACAATATAAAGTTCTCCACTCTTTAGTAGCGCGATTATATGTACAAAGAGAAAAAAACAGAATACACACCTCTGAAAGACCTATCTGCACTTCTGAAGCCCGAAGATCCTATTTGTCTTGTACAGGTATATGATGGCACCATAACCAGAGAAGATGGAAGAACGGTTTGCGATATCGGTCTTCCAGAATTATCTCGTGTCGCAATTGGAAACAAATCCATTGAAAGAGGAGGATATTCATTCGCTGCAAGAAATGTATTGGAGAATCCGCAAGATATAAACTGGTTTAATGGGCAAATTGAGGAATATAAAAGAACGAACAGAGCGGTTGTTGCGAATAATACTAACCCATTGCGCTTTGCTGCCGGCGGCGCCCTGGCTGTAACAAATGACGGTTATGTTATTCTTATTAAAAGAGACTCAAAGGCTCCAACATATAAAGGATATCTGACTGCAGCTACAGGCCTGTCACAATTTCCAGAGCAGATTGAAGCACCAGCCAAGATTATCCCGTGGGAACTACAGGAAGAGCTTTGCGTTCTTGACAGCAATGGGTGTTTGCACCCATTAAAGTATGATGGGACGCTAAATCAGGAATTAGCTGAAAGCCGCGCACAAATTACAGGAGTTCAATATCTAGACGTTGCAGAGCCTATTTCTGCAAGGAAAGTTGATGCAGGCGATTCTGAAAGTAAACTAATAGTACATGATCACATTGGCAGAATACTCTCAGATGACAACGCAATATTAAACTTCGACCCGGAACATGGAGGTATTGATGCTCTCGGTATTGTTGAATTAGGTATTTCTTATGAGGATATAAGAAATGGAGATTATTCTATCATAGACACAGAGGTTTTTGGTACTGATAACCAGAGGACAGAAAGAGATATCGTATTCGTGCCAGTTAGCTCATTTCAGTCCGGGAACATTGAGGGATTCGTTTATAATTATTGGAAAGACATATTCGAAAAAACAGAAACATTCGACCCACTAAAAATAACCCCCGTAGCTAAACAGACAACAGAGATACTAAAACAACTGGACATATACACATAGGTCTATCCCGCAACAACACACAAAAATATATTAACTAGCCACACCAATAATTGGGAGAGGGGAATTCTATGACTTTCATGACCAAACAAAAAAAGAAACTGACTGTACACGGCAAAACAACAATTGTAATACTTATCATTTTGCTTGCATTCTTAGCAGGCATTTACACAGGGGAAGAAAAAAACGCAGCCAGCCCTGCCGAAATATCAATATATAACTCATGCGAAAAAGAACAGATAGTAGTTCACAACCAGAGACAATCATCTATCAAGCTCCCCGCAGTAAACCGCAATGGCACAGGCGTTGCAGCGAACCTTGATGTATCAATTGTGCCTGGCAGCGGCCTGATACTTCTAAACCTTAACCGCGTACTCTCAAAAGAAGAGACCACAAACTCAATAAGAATGGCTGCACTTGTGGCATCTGAAATCACTGGCATCGATTTTGCCAATATCGACATAATATATGACATATACGCGAATGCAACAGTCCTTGAGGGACCGTCTGCCGGCGCAGCAATGACAATCGCAACGATTGCGGCACTTGAAGATAAGCAGGTAAACAACAAAGTAATGATAACAGGCACCATAAACCATGACGGCACAATAGGTCCTGCAGGGAGAATAAAAGAGAAAGCAATATCTGCCAAAGAAAACGGCGCTAACGCATTCTATGTGCCGCCTGGAGCATCAAAAGAAATCAACTACTCAGAACAGGAATTCTGCCACAAATGGGGCACCTATGAGTATTGCCAGCCGGAACTGAGAACAGAGGTAATTGACCTGTCAGAAGTAGCAGGCATTGAAATAATTGAAGCAGAAAGAGTTACTGACATTCTTGATGCATTCCTCAAAGACAAAGACGGATCATTATAACACGGAGGATTGAGGTGAGGGCGCCACCCTCGTCCACACCAGAACATTAGGAAAGCTGATAAGCACCCGCCTTTCCTTTCCTCTTCTAACTGATTTTCTCATAAGACCACCTCTTACATGACAATTGATTAGCCTGCCTAATAAGGATAATCCATACGTGCCTTGCCGATAGAACCGTGCCTGAGATAAAAACTTAAACATCCATCACCCATCCATCCACATGATAGATGACAACGCAATAGAAGCGGTTCGCGCCTACTTAAGAGAAAACGATCCTGAAGGACTAATGGATCACTTAAACGACATCGGCTTTGATGTAAACACCACCAAGCTAAAAATCATAATGCGCGAAATCCTGAAAGAAGACGGCTATACAGAAGATGAGATCAAAAGAGCGCTGGAATTCTTTGAATGACGCGGCGCTGTTTTCTGAAGATATGTATGAGCTCCCTTTTAAATCTATATAAAAATCAGGATACATATACAATTAAACATCGTCTTACAAATATATTAGGTGATATTATGACAACATTAACAAGATCCTGTGAATCCTACCCTATTAATAATCTGCAAAAAAGCCACCATACCCACATAAATATGCCTGGCATAAGCCTGGACGTAAAAGAGATGCTAAAAAACAACCCGGACCTTCAGAATATATATGCTTCTTTTATGAATGAAATTTATAATTACATGGAATCAAAAAAATATGAATATTCCATAAAGCTATATTTAAAGAAAGATCCGGAAATAAAAGGATGGGAAGAAATCACAATTGACATAAAAGTAAAAGAACCACAAATGAATGCCTTACTGAAATCATGGAAAGAGATAGATAATAAAGTTTCAAAACAATTTAAACATATTCTGGATATATCTTCCCTTAAAAAAAGAGAACATCTCCGTGAAATTAATAAGAGAATTCACATAAAATTAACAAACAAGTGATAATTGATGATTGAACCAGAAGATTTTATGAAATTCTCAAAAACATTGCTTCGCCACGACTTTGAGCCAAAAGAGACAGTCCACAGGACAATTATAGGGCGTGCTTATTATTCTGCATTCTTATTTACAAGAGAACGATTAAAAGAAGGCAGAGGTATTGGTTTCTCAGGCCCTGCAAAAGAACATGCAGAAGTTATTTCAGAACTAAGGAACTCGATGAAAGATGATTTCAGATTTTGCAGTGATATGCTCGATGCACTAAGGGACGAAAGAAACAGGTGCGATTATACAATCAATTGTGATATTTCTAAAGAAGATGTAAATGATAATCTGGACCAAGCAAAA
>JAFCBW010000016.1 GCA_017610525.1 Candidatus Nanohalarchaeota archaeon
AAATCAAAGCCACTTAAGCCTTCTGAAATACAACGCCAGAAAAACAATACTAAGAACCATAACCCCAATAACAACATAAAACCCATACACATAATCCGAAAGTGGCAGATACTCAAAATTCATCCCATATATCCCGCTAATCAGCGTCGGCACCATAATAATCGCAGCAACAGCAGTAATCTTCTTCATAACCACACTCAACTCATTCGAAACAATAGTCGACTGCATCTCAAAAAGATTATTGATAATATCCCTCTGGATCTTCACAGCATCAATCAACTCCATAGTATCAAGATACAGATCCTCAAACAACTCAACACACTCCCCCCTGAAAGGCTTCAGATACCCCTTCCGCAATATCTTCATAACCTCAAGATTAGCCGAAAGAGCACTATGAAAATAAGCAAGAGTCGTATTCAAAGAAAGAATCTTCTGCACATTCTCCCTGCTGATATCAAAAATCTTCTCCTCAATAAAATCCGACGTATCCCCAACCCGATTAATGACACCCAGATACTCATCATTAATCTTATCAATAATACTAAAAACAACGCCGGGAGCATCCTGTCTGAAAACAAACTTTCCGCGCCCATAATTAAGCAGCTTCGCCAGATTCCCCACACTTTTCACAGACTTCCTACAGACCGTAATAACAAGATTCTTCTTAACAATAAAACCAATAGGAATAGTAACAATATCATCATCTTCATGAAAAGGCGCCCTGTAAACCACAAGAATATAATCCTCACTCTCAATCCTTGACCGCTCAGTCTCATCAAGACAATCCTCAAAAACCTCAAGATCTATTTTAGCCATCCGAGACAAATAATTAAGCTCATCAGAACTGGGATCAACCACCCGGACCCACGTAAGCCCTGACTTCAGGCCAACATCATCCAGGCGCTGCTCAACTACCATATTATCCTTTAAACAATAAGCGCGCACTGCCATTCATAATAAATGTCCTTCATACTTTATAAAAATATATGATAACAATCCGCAAAGAACTAAACAAACTCACTCATCCTCAACCTCAGGCTGCGCCATCTGCGACGCCCTAAGCATAATATCATCCCTATGGACCGCACTCCCCTTAATCCTCCCTGCAAACTCAACAGCCTTGGAAACATCGCCAAGCTTAACATAAGTATCTGCAATATGCCACAAAAGAAACTCATCATCCGGATGCGCATCAAGCATAGAAAGATTAATCTCAAGCATCGTATCCCAATCTTTCTGAAAATACGCATCTGTCGCCTTCTTAAGCGTCTCCGCATCATATATCGGATGAACCATCACAAAACACCTCAAAAACAATAAAAACAATAAACAATATATAGTAACTCAAATATTATATACATACAGGTGATTCTCATAGTATGGGCAAGGACAAAACTGGTAATATTCGACAATCTTTATCAGGAAGGAGAAAAAGACATCCTCTTCAACTACTCCGGGCCACACCCTGAAAAATTCTACAACAAGATACGCTCAATGATGCACGACATATTCAACATCCCAAAAGGCCGCATCCAGGAAATGAACTACACATGGGAAACACAGGACAACGCAGACAAATTCAACATCCGCTGGCGCGTCGTCAAAGAGATGGACATATACACATACCTCAGGTACGACATAATAATCAACGGAAAATCCAAAGAAAATCAGGGCTCAGTCTCCGTAAGACTAAAGCCCAGAATAATCACAGAATACCCACAGGACACATTAATCCAGCAATCCATCCTCTATGAAATGGCACGCCGCTTCTGGCACAACGCATTCTACGCCAAGCAAAGGCAAAAATGGATGGAAGAAGGAAGAAACCTTGCCGCGGAATTCGAAAACACCCTAAAGGAATACGGAGAAGAGCTGAGACATCATGGCAGAATTAAAGTACACTGACGAACTCACCCACGAATCAGACAACATCGTCATAAAATTCAAGGGAAAAGAACCATTCCGCCTCAGGAGACACGCACAAGACATCGTCCTGAAAACACTTGAGATAGACACACCGAAATTTTACCTGCACTATCTCGGCTGGGACTCAACATGCGGCGCATTCAAAGCAGAATGGCACGCCTACAAGCCATGGGACAGGTGGACAAAGATAAACTTCATGTTGCGTACATGGGGCGAGCAGACTCTTGGAGACCCTGAAAAAAACGGTTGGATGACAATAAAACTGGCAGGCATGCTCGAGACAAAATACGAATACACCCACAGCATCCAAAGATCACTCTGGTGGTCCTACAACTACCTCTTCTACAACAAGAACCGCCAGGAAATATTCGAAGAAGCAAGAGACCTCTACTTCAGGCTCCTCAACGAGCTAAAAAAACTATATGGAATATACCAAAAAGAAGACACCGTAGCCGCAAGAATCTAGTATCCCCGCATCCTGTCCTGCATGTTCTTCAAAATATCAAGTATATGCTCATTCTGCATCCTAAGATCCTTTATTTCAAGAAGAATACGATTCACATCAGAAGAACCAACACCCGCAACAGAGGCTGAAGACGCCTGCCCAAAAAACTCATTTCTCTCATCAGTTGTCGAAACATGTTCCTGTGGAACCAAAAGAGGCTCATCCCTGCGCGGAGGCTCCCAGTCCATAGCCTTCGGAAACACAAGCGGGTCAGTAAGCTCAGGCATCTGCGAATTCGAAACAGCACCCTTATTCGCAAACGGATCCTGATCCTGCACAGTGCCCGGCTCAACAAGCGGCGCAGACGGACTCGGCTGCCCCTCCTGCCTGTAGGCACTACTCAACTGCCCACTGCTACCCTCAAGCACTTTCTTCGAATACGCATTGGAATCATCAAATGCAGAATCAATTTCATCATCAATACTCTTCTTATGAAACGTCATCTTCAGTTTATCCACAAACCCGCCACTTATCACAACCACCCATAAAACATCAGACCAGAAAAATTATTTATTCTGGCTCGCGCAATATAATACATATAACACAATATACTATTTAACACATTAGAATATATAAATATTGAACACTCGCGGATAATCATGACAGAACAGGAAAAAAAGAAAAACACTGGAAACCCGAAAGAAAAATACATTGACAACAGGTGGACTGAAGGCAACGACCCCGTCAACTACATCATCGGAGTCACACCCGGATTCTCGCAGTTTGAGCAGGGCGAAGAAAAACTGACAAACATGGGTCTCGCCCGAAAGATCATGAAAGCCGCGCGCCTCGGCTTCGACTTCTGCCAGATAGACTACGAAGCCCTCTCGGAAATGTTTGAGGCAGACATAAAAGAACAAATAGCCCACATCAAAGAAAGCCAGGGAAACATAGACACAGGCCGCAAATTCGAAGTAGGCCTCCACCTCCAGACAGACCTCGACCTGTGCATCGCCGGCGCATACGAATGGAAAATCATGCATGAGCGCCTGACAAAAGGCGCATACTCAGCAAGAAGGCTCATCGAAGCAAAATACTTTCTCTTCCACACTTCATCGCGCATAAGACCCCACGTAACATTCGATGTAGGCCAGCAGGAAGCAAGAGTAGCCCTGTACTCCTTCGACGGCACAAACCTGGCACAGTTCATGCAGGAAGTAGATGATGGCAAATTTGTAGACCCCGCAAGAGGACCTGTAACCTGCCCCACATCAACACCAGACGGCACAAAATTTGTAAGCATGCAGGACTGGTTCATGGGCCGGTTCATAACCATACTCTTCAATGCCATGGGTGCCCCCGCCGACGTAAGCAGTGTCGCATTCTTCGACGACTTCATGCTGGAACAAAACGGTACCGGTTTTCAGGCAGGATATGACCTAAACGTGGAAAAGTATCAGAAGCTCACAGCTGAATTGAACAAAGAAATGAAGACACGAAAAGACAATATGAGTGCTGCATGGAAAAATAGGCAAAAACAACTTTTAATAGCAAAGCAACAACATCAGGAAGCAAACAGAGCATTTCCCGCTCAATATGAAATTGAACTTAGAGAAATCGAAACAGATATACAAGCATTAAATTCTGGCTCTATGGAGGAAGGTATACAACAAGAAGTATTAAGAGAAAACCCACACATCGAAGACGGAATCAAAGCAGTTAGCACAGTAAGATCATACCTCATGAGAACAGAATTCAAAGACGTCTTTGCCTTCTGGCGCCGCCATGGTTCAGAAGCAGAAGAACAGGTAGCCTATCGCATCATCGCAAAATACATGTGGCTGACAAACGACCCACTATGGGTAGACATCGTAGGCATGAAATACGACCCCGACCAGATAACATGGCGCAACGAACTGGGATACGAATACTACTCAAAAGACAAAAAATCACAGGACAAAAACGGTCCCACACTAAAAATACTCGTAGAAAAACTAATCACAGCCGTCGCAGCCAAATACATTCAGGGCCATCTTTTCGTAAAAGAAGATAAATGGTCAATGAAAATGGACGATAATGAAATCCCCTCCCACATATCAGTATACGAATACACCAAAGAATCAAACATGAAAATATACATAGAAACAGCCATGCCCCCACAGGGCCAGGAAGGGCAGCTAAGAATCATGAGCGCAAACGAGCACGTAAAACTCGTAAAAAACCTTGACATGGGCAAAATCACATCATACTGCGTTGACTTCGAACACCTCACCGTAAACTACATATACGTAGACAAAGACATCGGATCACTCCCGGACGGCGACGCCAAATACATAACCATGGTGCACATAAACGCCCCCCGCCCAATCATGGGCGCACACGCACCAATCGACAAAATATCGCACGACATGCAAATCATATACCGCTGGCTCCACCTCATGCGCCAAAAAGGCATGAAAAACGCCTACCTCATCTGGGAAATGGGCTCATACGGCGTAAGAGAAAGCGCAGTAGCATTCCGAAAGCTCATGGAAGAACTAGGCAAAGACACAGACCCCCTCCACCTTCCAAAAGAATTCTATGGAATTGACGAGATGTTCGAACAGCAGCAATGGGTAAACATGAGAGAACACGCATACGACCCCCTGAAAGGCCTCATAGCAAACCCCGAAGAAGACCACGGCCTCCTCTCAACAGAAGCAGTAAAGAAAAACAAGCTAAACGAATGGCTTGCAGGACGATACAAATAACAATAGCGATAACAACAGCAAGGTAAACCACAATGTGCCCCGACGAAACCGAAGGCTTTCTCGAAAACCGCGCCAAAAAAAAGAAAAAACAAGACATCTGGCAAAAAGAAAAATACAGATAACCCATAACCACAAGAAACCATAAACCAAAACTAACCACAACACGAGTGGGTGGGGGCTAGGGGACGGACTACCCAAAAAAACCAAGGGGGAATTACTTCTTATATTGGCAAATATATTCTAAAATCTCAAAATCCAAAAAAAAAACCTACCACATAAGCCCCGGATTAGGCTTCCAGTCAGCGCAATTATACTCATCAACAACCCTCTCATAAACCGCCTTCGTCATCCCCGCAACATTATCCCAACTATACATATCCCTCACAGTACCATAAGCATTATTCACAATACTATCCCTCAAGCCATCATCCACAAGAACCCTCTTAATCCCAATCGCAAGCGACTCAGAATGCCCGGACCACACCTTCAGGCCATTCACCCCATGCTGAACAATCTCAGAAAGCCCGCCAGTATCCGCAACCACAACAGGCGTATGCGAAGCCATACCTTCAAGCGCAACAATCCCGAACGGCTCATAGCGCGATGGGATAACAACAACATCAGACACATGCAAAAGCGCATCAAGCGTCCTATCATCCATATAGCCGGTAAACAGCACCTTATCACCCAACCCCATCTGCCACACCAGAGCCTTACACTTATCAGTCATATACCCTTCCCCTGTAATCACAAACTTCGCATCAGGCACCTCCGAAAGAACAGACTGCACAGCACCCACAAGCACATCAACCCCCTTCTCCCACACATGCCTCCCGACAAAAAAGACAATCTTCTCATGCGGCAAAGCAAACTTCCCCCTAACCTCAGAATAATGCGCAGAATCAGAACTATACTTAGACACATCCACCCCATTCACAACCACATCCACATTCTCCCATGGCGTAGAAAACGCAGAACACACGCTCTGCTTCATAAAATTAGAACACACAATAACCCTCCACGACTCATACACCATCTTGCGCTCAATATCATGTATCAACTCCTGCCTGTCCTCATAAATACCCCCCCGTCGCCCTTCCTCAAGCGAATGAATAGTAGATATAAGAGGAATCCTGAAAATATGCTTAAGCCCCACAGCCGCAGTCGCCACAAGCCAGTCATGCGCATGTATCAGCGAAACATCCCTAAACTCCTCAAGAACATGGCTCGCCTCCTTCTGCATAAGAACATTCATCTGGAGCGCCCACGACGGAAAATCCTCAGCAGGAATATTATCAGCATCAAACCGGAACACATGAACCCCATTAACATTCTCATAACCCTGGTTCCCTGAAAAAGCGCACACAACAACAATCGGCTCAATACCTGCCTTCACCTGCGCACGCGTCAACTCCTCCACATGAGTACCAAGCCCGCCAACCTTATGCGGCGGATATTCCGACGTTAAATGAAGCACTTTCATAAAAAAACCTCAATCATCCCTCTTCTCCTTCTCAGAAACACCCACAGGCACATCCCAGTTCTTCATCACCCATGAATAATCCCTCACAACATCCTTCGCCCACGACGAATTCTCAGGCTTCAAAACATTAACCTTTGACTCAGTAGGTGAATAAAACTGCAAAAGAGCACTCTTCATCCACTCCTCATTCACATGAATACTATTCGACGCCTGAGATGCCCGCCACTCAATCTGCTTCACAGCCTCAGTAAACCCATTATTCACACCCGGCGCACGCTGCTCCTGCAATGTATAATAACTCGAAATCAGCGGCTTCCTAAGCGCACTTTGGAGCGTTATCCCTGCAGGAAACATCTGCCACTCATGCGTATGAATCAAATCAATATTACCCTCACTATGATAAATATCAGCCACAACCCTGCCAATCTCCATATTCAAAGTAATCGCCCACGTAAGAGGTGAATAAGACTTAACAGAATTGCCAACATAATGTATCTCTGCCCCGCCAATATTTGTAGTTTGGCCTACCTTCCAGGGATCAAAAGACACCACATGCGTATTAATCCCTCTCTGGACAAGACCTTCCGCAAGATTCTTGCACTGCAAAGATATCTGAGTTATATCCCTTGGCAGATACTCTGCTGTAATCAAAACAACATTCTTCAGCTTCTTCTCATATGCGACATCAGCTGGGCTAATACGAAGCTGCTTCAAGATTTTCTCAATAATCTTCTGATTCGCCTGATTCAACCCAGTCACTCCATTCACCAAAGAACTTTACACATACTAAATGCGCATAATCAACATATTGTATCCCAACATACCAACATACATAATATACACTACACGCACATACAACATATTCACATAGAACATATTTATATCTTACCTATATTATCCGGATACCACCAATTTATTATTCAAATCAATACTTTATATGCTTGCAAACACACACACCCAGAACCGAAAAAAAGCCCAATCACTTAACCTTCTCAAGCGCCATATTATGCGCAACCACATAATTCACCGCAAGACACTTCCAATCCGCAAGCAAAGACAACCTCTTCGCATGATACTTCCTCGAAAGAATCTCACTCTTATCCATCTTCACGACAGCAGAAAAAATACTCTTCATATCCTCAACAATATCATCATCCGTCTTACTATTCCTCTTAAGGATATAAATCCCCGTATCCTTCATCCCCTTCATCTTACCCTCCATAAACTTTCCATACCCGGCAAGATCCGTAGTCACAGTCAAAGCACCATTAGCAATCGTCTCAAGAGGCGTATACCCCCACGGCTCATAAAACGACGGGAACACCCCAAGACTGCACCCAAGCAAAAACGAATCATAACTCAAAGAAAGCATCCTATCCGAATTCGAAAGATACGCAGGATAATAAATCACCTTCACCCTATCCTCCTCCCTATTCAAAAGCCCGTTCTCCCTAAGCATCCGCAAAATCACATCATCCCCAGCATTCTGAAGCTCAAACGCACACAAAGGCGCAACACCACCGCTCCTTGACTTAAAAGCCGAAGCAAGCTTCTTAACATCCATCTTCTGGTAATCAGTAAGATAATCAGAAATCTTCATCTCCGTCTTCCCGGAAGTAAGTGAACCAATCATATCCGCACGGATATCCACAGACAGGTCATCCACATACTCCTTGATATCTGAAAATAAAGATAGATTCTCAAGCACCTCATGATTTTCACTCCTCGTACCAGCAGGAATCATAATAAACGCAAACACATCCGTCTTATCCTTCTTCTCCTTAAGCTCACAATTAAGCTTAGCAAGACTCTGCACAAACAAATCCACACCCTTATTGCGCACCTCATACCTGCCGGATATAAACATAACTCTCGGATCAGTCAGGTTAACCTCATAATACGGCTTAAAATACCCTGCAAGGAAATCCAGAATCTTCTCCTTACACTTGCGATGCAGGTAAATACACTCCTCCATAGACGGATACTTCTCAAGCTCAAGGCCATTAGGAAGCACAACATCCGGCTTTTTCGAAAGGATATACTCCGCCTCCCGCGCAGTCGTCTCAGAAACAGTCGTAAAAACATCACACTCTGAAGCGCACGCACACTCAGTAAGATGCTTCGCCTCAACATTATACTCATAAGACTTCCTTGGATCCACAGCCCGGCCATTCTTCAATCCATACTCAATCTCCCTGACAAGACTATCACTACAATTCGCCATACTCCTGCCAAGCATCGTGGCATGCGTAGTAAACACAGTCGCAGCCTTCACATTCCTCGACTTCAGATAAAGAAGCCCGGCACCGGACATCCACTCATGGAACTGCGCCACAACCCTCTTCAGATGAAGATCCTCACACAGACTCTCGATAAGCATCCCGCATGCATACGCCCACACCACAGGATCCCCGAACCACGAATCAGACCGCAAAGAATCAATCTTATACTTCATCCACAACTCAGTCTTAATATCATTCAAATGCCCTCGATAGCCGCTAATATCCAAAAGAATACAGTTCGGTCTCCCCCTTGCAGAAACCCACGTCCCGTAATGGCACTTAATACCCATCTTCTCAAACTTCGCAAACGTCCCCGCAAACGCCTTCGAATCCTTCTCTTCAAACTCAACCTTTGCCTGCTTGGGATCATAAAACCCGATAGTATAATAATTCTTGCCATAATACCTAAGCATCTGCTCAGACTTACTACGAATAACTGTATAAATACCGCCTACCTTATTCGCAACCTCGTACGAAACCTCAAAAAAATAATCTGCTTCAGCCAACACATCATCCATAAATTTCACCCTGCCTCTCTCCAAAATAACCCCCTCACCAGAGAATCAATATCTTCCCAAACCGCGCCACTCCATATCATCCAAACAGCAACGCAAAATATACCCTATTTCACTATAAGATATATATACATCTTTGTGTATACAAGATATATATACCTCTTTGTTTAAATAGTTTCAATGAAACTTACAAATATTAAAAAACAGATATTAACCGCCACGAAGTGATAAAATGCTAAGCTGGAAAATTGAAAAAAAACAACTCAAATCAAAACAGTACAATACATCTGGCCTGCACTCATTCATCAACCGGTTCACAGACACTGGCTTCAAAACAAAATGGTGCGGCATCTGGACACCACCAATCAAAGCATTCGAATACTTCGCATACAGAATAAACAACACATGGCTGTCGGACCATAACTGCACAAGATGCACCATAAAGCCATGGGGATCTAAACACTACTTCTCAGCAGATGACTTAGACATAACTGAAACAGTCTTCGCACCAGAAAACCACCCATCAGCAATATCCATAATTACCCTAAAAAACAAAACCACAAAAAAAAGAGAAATAAAGATAGACATTGAAGCAGCAGTCAACATAAGAACAAAAGAAGAAAACACCCACGAAAGAAAATACGAAACAGAATTCAATGAACTAAGAAAATCAGTCATAGTTAAATCAAGCGCAGGATATTGTACATACGGGCTCGGCAAAACAGGAAAAGACATCAAAATCACGAACACACCATCAAATGAATACAGGAACCACAACCCGGGCTCACCGCAGTGCTGCTTCATTCCCGGAAAATACGAGATAACATTCAACTTAGGCATCAACGAAGAAATAAAAATCCCCATAATATACTGCGCAACAACCAAAGACAAGAGCATATTAATCGACACATACGACAAATGCGCACAGAACTGGGACAAATACCTCTCCTCAAAATTAAAGAAATCAGTCGAAATATTCCACAACCACGACATCAACACCCCTCATAACCGCCTGGACAAGACATTCCTCTGGGCACAATACAGCCTTCAGGGCCTCGTAAACAAATCAGACATAGGCACAGGAATCTTCGCAGGCTACCCGTGGTTCCTCGAATACTGGGGCAGAGACATATTCTGGAGCATCCTCGGCCTCACAGACATGGGCAGATTCAAAGAAGCAAGAGAGATATTTCAGACCATGGCAAAATACCAGGACAAAAGAATGCCATGCATAGTTCATCTGGACAGCAGAAAAGAATATCACGGCGCAGACATAGACCCCCTATTCCTCATAACATTACTGGACTACGAGAAAAAAAGCGGCGACCTGACACTAAGAAAAGAACTCCGACAGACCATAAAAGCATCACTAAAGAACCTCGAGCTGATGGACTACATCGCCGTACATAAGCCAGACGAAACATGGATGGACTCAATCGAACGCCCCGGAAGCGCAATCGACATACAGGCAATGTGGGTCGAGGCACTAAAAACAATAGAGCCAAAACTCTCAATGAAGATGAACAAAAAACTGAACCAGAACTTCTGGAACAACGACAAAAAAACCTACTACGACACATACTCAAAACTACCTGACCCTGAAATAACAGCCAACGAACTGATTCCCCTCTTCTTCGGCCTGACCCCCGAAACAAAAGCACATCATGTATTGGAAAGAACAAAAACCGAACTAAAGAGCGTCTACGGCATCAGAACCAGATCCAGGAAAAGCAGGAACTACAACCCATCAGGCTACCATACCGGATCCTGCTGGGGACTGACCACAGGGTGGGGCGCAGTAGCCTTCCTGAGATACAACATGATCCACGAAGGAATAAACTGCCTCGACGACTATTCGTACGACTGCGAAAAATTCCAGCCGGGAAGCCTATCCGAAATAGTAGACGCCAAATCCGGACAGCTGCTCGGCACCCCTGATCAGGCATGGTCTTCTTCACTTTTCATCTACGCAACCGACGACTTCCTCTTTGGCATCAGGCCGGACATAGCAAAAAAAATCATCGCAATAGAGCCGAAACTACCGGACACATGGGGACACATGTATCGGCACGGAAAAATCATTGCAGGCAACACCTTTGACCTGAAAATCGACAGAAATGCCGATGGCTTAGAAATCAGGATAGACTTCAGGCAAAAACCAAAAGACCTCACCTGCGAACTAACAATGCCCGAATGGATAAGCGAGATACACCACAAAAATAAAAAAACCAAAAAAAGAAAACTCAGATTCAGCCTGGAAAAAGAAAACATCATCATCGGACTCAGGAAACAAAGACAGTAATAACAATCGACAACACTTTATTCTCAGATAAGTAGGTGAAATCATCTCCGGATAGGATCATGTCACCTCCTTGTCATCATCAGACAAGAGTCCATGTACTCTTTAATGAGAACCATTAAATAATTTTCCCGGGCAAGATTTACGGCACCACAGAAATATTCACACCATAATCTATAGCCTCAACAGAGATACGATGAACCCCTGGTGTCGTAGGCAGACTACCTGTCACATTAAAATCCACAATATTGAAAATATCACTTGAAGCAGGCCCGACAGACATCCTCAGAATAATCATCTGATTGGAAAGCGTAGTTGAAATAATATTTCCCGGAAACTTCACATTATTCGTAATCTTTGCAGGTGCCCCTTGAGCATAGACAATCCGCGACATATCCGTAATCTTATCCACAGCATCCCTTGCAAC
>JAFCBW010000117.1 GCA_017610525.1 Candidatus Nanohalarchaeota archaeon
TAGATGAATTTCGCGCTCTTGTTCTGAAAGCTGCGGATGGGCTTTGCCGGGTGTGGGATAAGGATCATTTCGTGAGGGTTTCTAATGATTTGTGGGAGGAGAGGTTTTGTTTTCCTGATTACCGGGAGAATTTTACTTATTCGCTTGCGGCGTGTATTGCCGGGCTTAAGTGTGCGCATGAGATGATTCCTACAGATAGATGGATGCGCACTGCGTCGGAGATGGAGTCTGTGTTAAAGGGGCATTTCCAGGGTAAATCGCGTTTGTATAGGTCGTTTGGGGATATCAATGATGAGAGGATTGATGCGTCTTTGCTTGGGGTTGTTTATCCGTTTGGGGTTTATGATGCTGGTGAGAAGATTGTGAAGGATACGGTTCGGGGTATTGTTGATCGTCTTTGTGTTGATGAGGGCATCATGAGGTATGAGGGGGATGAGTATGACGGGTGGATGTATGGGGGGAGTGTGCATAGGAAGAAGGGTGCGGGTGTTTGGCCGCTTTTGAGTTTCTGGCTTTCTGTTTATTATTCCAGGGTTGGGGATGTTTGTGCAGCAGAGAAGTGGATATGTTCTGTTCTTGACAGGGTTGACGGCTCTTATTTTCCTGAGCAGTTGTTTGGTAATTCTTTTCAGAAGTCGATTACGCCGCTTTCATGGAGCCATTGTATGTTTGTGATTGCTGTGCATGAGTTGATGAAAGTGAAGAAGCAGAAGTTTTAGTTGGACATTTCTTTGTGAATTTTGTCAAGGAGGAGATTAGCCAGTTCTTTTTTTGGTGCTTTTTTTGTTTCGGTTATTTTTCCGTTTTTGTTGATTATTATTATCTTGTTTTCGTCTGTTGCGAAGCCGCATCCAGCCATTGATACGTCGTTTGCTACTACCATGTCTGCGCGGGAGATTTTTAGTTTATCTTCTGCTCTTTTTATGAGTGTGTCTTTTGAGACTGAATATTCTGCTTTGAATCCTACGAGGAAGATGTCTTTTTTCAGGGCTCTTATCTTGTCGAGGATTTTTATTGTGGGTTTTAGGGATAAGGTGATTTTGTTTTTTGTTGATATTTTTTGTTTTGATGCGTCAAATGTGAAGTCTGAGACTGATGCTGTGTGAATCAGGATGTCTGTGTCTTTTAGGTTGGATTTTACTGCGTTGTACATGTCTTCTGTTGTTTTTACCTGTATTGTCTTGTAGTCACAGTCTTCTGTGTCTTTGTTTGCGATTATTAGTGTTGCTTGTGCTCCTCGCTGTTGTGCGGCTTGTGCCAGAAGAATGCCTGTTTTTCCTGAGCCTGGGTTTGTTATGATTCTTACTGGGTCAATGTATTCTATTGTGGGGCCTGCTGTGATCAGTATTTTCTTGTTTTTCAGGTCTTTTTTTATGAATGTGCCTGTGATTGCTTTTGCGATGTCTGCAGTTGGTTTCAGATGAGCTTTGTTTTCTTTTATGTCCGGTTCTATGAATGTGATGCCTTGTTTTTTTAGGGCCTCTATGTTTTTTTTGATTATGGGGTTTGTGTACATTGATTCGTGCATGGCGGGGACTATGATTATTGGGATTTTTGAGCCTAAGGCTGTTGCTGCGAAGGTTGTGACTGTGGTGTCGTCTATGCCGTTTGCTATTTTTGAGATTGTGTTGGATGTTGCGGGGGCAATCACCAGCAGGTCTGCTTTTTTGTCGTGTTTGCCGCAGTGTTGGACGTGTTCTATTTTGCCTGTGAGTCCTGTTATGCATGGGTTTCCTGTTGCCCATTCCATGAGGTTAGGGTGGATTATTTTTTTTGCGCTTCCGGTCATCACGGGAATTATATTTGCGCCTTTTCGCATGAGGGTGCGTGCAAGGTCGGGGGATTTTACTGCGGCGACTGAGCCTGTGATGCATAGCACGATTGTTTTTTCGGATAGTTCTGTGCTTTCTGTGGCTATTATTGATTTTGATGTGTGGTCTTCCATATGGGTTATACTAATGTTGGGTATCTTTTAAAATATTGCGGGGTAATGTTGTGTGTATGTTGCATAGATTGTATGATGATGAGGTGCTTGTTCGAGTGAAGAAGATGGCGCGTGAGTCCAAGAGACGGAGATATGCCCTTTCGTTTTCTGAGCCAGGGGATAGGGTGCAGGTTATGCTTAATGCGGTTGAGCCTGATAGTTATGTGCGGCCGCATAAGCATGAGTGTCCTGATAAGCTTGAGATTGTGCAGGCGGTTTGTGGGAGGATTGCTGTTGTTTGTTATGATGGTGATGGGGGTGTTGTGAAGGTTGTTGTTAGTGATTGTTCGTCTGTTGATAATGTTGTTTCGATACCCAATGGGACGTGGCATTCTATGGTTTCTCTTGAGAGTGGTTCTGTTATGCTTGAGATTCTCGAGGGGCCGTATGATCCTTTGACACATAAGAAGTTTGCAGAGTGGTCTCCGGAAGAGTATACAGAGGGCGCTATTGGGTTTCTGGAGGATTTGAGGAGTAAGATTGATGGTGTTGAGTGATGTTTTTTTGAAGTGTCCTGTTTTTTAAGAAAAGTATATAAAAGTAACTGCTTAAGTGTTTTAATTACCGGGGGACGGTAGCTCAGCTGGAAGAGCGCTAGACTGAAGATCTAGTTGTCGCGTGTTCAAGTCACGCCCGTCCCATTTTTTTAATGTTTCGTTTTGCTGTGGTAGTTGAGTATATGTGTTTTGCTGGTTAGAGTTGAGTGTGAGGGATGTGTTTTGTGATTGTACTGATGAGAATCGTAGCAGGGTCTGGCCTGTGTGAGATGGGGTTTGTTTTGTCTCAGAATTTATATAAATGATGCTGGTCTATAGATGAGTGCAGGATGATGTGTGATTTGTTATGGGTAAGAAGAAGCAACGGGAAAGTTTGACAGTTAAGTCTGTTCACAGGGAGACAGGTGAGGTTGAAGATGAGAGTATACCCTGGAAGTACTGGCTAAAATGGCAGTATAATAATCCTGTAGGTAAATTATGTCTTAGGGCGATTATTAATAGGAAGTTTGTTTCTTCTATGTGCGGGCGATTTATGGACATGCGTTTGTCAAGGAAGAAGATTGCGAAGATTGCCCGGAAGTATAATGTTGATATGAGTGAATTTGAGAAAAAGATTAGTGATTTCAGGTCATTCAATGATTTTTTTATGAGGAAGCTTAAGCCTGGTGCAAGACCGATAGATGAGGATTCGTCGGTTATATGTTCGCCTGCAGATGGAAATGTGCTGGGGTTTGAAAAGATAAGTCATCTTGATGATTTCTTTATAAAGGGTGAGCAATTTACTCTTTCAACATTCCTTCACGATGAGGATCTTGCATCTGAATATGAGGATGGCAGTCTTATGATTTTCAGGCTGGCTCCCCATGATTATCACTGGTTTCATTTTCCGGTTTCGGGGTTTGTGAATTCTTCTGTGAAAATTAAGGGTAAGTATGATTCGGTTTCACCTTATGCGGTTAAGAAGAATATCAGGATTTATTGCAGGAATAAAAGGGAGTATGCTGTGATTAAAACAGAGGAGTTAGGGAATGTTTTGATGGCGGAGATTGGGGCTACGATGGTAGGGTCAATTGTCCAGAGGTATTTTCCTTATTCTGCTGTTGAAAAAGGGCAGGAGAAGGGGCATTTTCTTTTTGGCGGCTCAACTGTTGTGCTTCTTTTTGAGCCAGGTAGAGTTGATATTGATGAGGATCTTGTTCGGAATACTTTGAATAATCTTGAGACCAGGGCGTTGATGGGAGAGGGTATTGCTAAAGTCAAATGATTCTTTGGGGTGTTTGGTATTACTTTTTGTGCTGATGTTTGTGTTATCTGGATTGGACTTCTGGTTTTTGTGATGGTGCCAACTATATGTTGTGAATCCGCTAACATTTCAATTGTATGCGGATTCCCCAATAGTCAACCGTAAATGGTTTATGTTTAATCATAACCGTAAGAAGTTAGTCGGTTGACTATAAAAAGATATTCTTATTCTATTAGTTTATGCAAATTTTGGATGAGTGCGGCACTGTCGGGGTAGAGTTGAATAAGGGTGGTCTTTGTTCAAATGGTAAGAAACTTATTTTGTTTGATTTTGATGGCGTGCTTGTGAGGTCTAATCACTGCCATTTAAAGAA
>JAFCBW010000017.1 GCA_017610525.1 Candidatus Nanohalarchaeota archaeon
CCTCCTCCTGGGAACAATATCACACTACCTGCTCGGCTTCAGATGGCTCCTCGCGTTCCCCCTCGGCGCACTATTCTGCGTACTCGACGGCACAATAATAAACAGCATCTTGGAAACAATAAAACTCAGCCCAAAAGCAGAAGCACAGATTCAAAGTGAAAGCGCAATAATCGACATCCTCGTCATCGTCGGCATCCTCTCCATACTCAACTTCTCCACAATGGCCATGAACGAAATAACCCAGAGCCTCACAAGCTACCTATTCCTAAGCTTCGGCATAGGCATCATCGTCGCCATAATATGGGCATTCGCACTAAAACACGTAGGCGACTACTCAAGCGCACCAGTCGCCACAATGGCAGTCCTCGTCACACTCTACGCCTTCGCAGAATACGTCGAAGCAAATGGCGTCATAACAGTATTCTTCTTCTCCATAATGCTCGGCAACGCCAGCCTCTGGAGCAAACTCCTCTACAAGGAACAAAAAGAAGACGTAGGCCTCCTGCAACTCGAGACAAAACACTTCTTCAAAGACATAAGCTTCCTCATCCGCACATTCCTCTTCGTATACCTCGGCATCCTCGTAGACTTCAGCCAGTGGATATACCTCCTATACGGCCTCATATTTTTCCTCACTGCATACACACTAAGAGCACTCATCGTAAGAAAACTCATAAACCATGACCTTGAAGAAAAAGACGAGCACTTCCTCGAAGCCATGTGCGCAAAAGGCCTCACCCCAACAGTCATGCTCGCAGTAATACAGGCAAACGCCGCATTCACAAACATCGTAGTCGGGGGCATATTCTCAAGCATCCTCATAACATCGATACTAATATTCCTGATAGACAAAAACAAATTCACCTCAATCAGCGAAATAATCTACAAACAACTAGGGCAGCACAAAAACAAAAACCGCCCGCACAACCGCGAAGAAGACAACGAAGAAGAACCCCGCGAACCAAACACATTCGCAGAAGACATAAAAATAATCTCAAAAGCAGTTTAACAGCATACAAAATACGCACACTCTAACCACACTTCAGAACATAACCCTCCTTCTTTCTCGCACCAAAACAAATTTAATACTATACACGAAACACACATCATCAACAACACAAGATATAGACAAACACCAAGGCGATAAATTAGGATATTTAATCCAGATACAAAAACCACCTGCGAAAAGATTAGAAGATTGATAGGACACTACGATGAAAAAAACAAACCATTAGGCTATGAGCACGATACATTGACAAATAATGGATATAGACCGATAGAGCACACCACTGGAATTGACTCTCACTTTGAAATCAAAAAGATGTACCATTGCCCAGATTTCAACATCGCAGTCAGTGGTGCAAGCAGACACCACATAGGCAAAGTAGTTTATGCTATAGAAAGATACACATAGAAACCTAATAACCCAACCATCCCTAAAAACAAATCAATACATTTATAAACTTAACCACACTAAAAACTATATTCGTAAAACATAACCAAAATAGAACTATTAATGAACATCGCAGGGGAATTCACCAATATTCTCTATTCATCCATCAGCCGGGGGAAAACCGGCATCATATAACCTATCAGAGTAATAACTATGTACACACCAAACATCTCAAAAATTCTAACAACAAAAACAAACCTCTCATCCACAGATACATTTATAATATTATCACTTAAATAGAGTACTTCCAATTCCAAACACATAATACACACAGAGTGGGCCCGTAGCTCAGTCTGGCTAGAGCACCGGGCTCTTAATCGACGAGGGTGAAGCTTTTAACCAGACGGTTAATGCACCGGAATCTGTAGAAGATACCCGGGTGTCGCGGGTTCAAAACGAACATAAAACGTCCGTGAAATTCCCGTCGGGCCCACCACAAAACCTTTGGTGAAAAACAACATGAGCGAAAACAACATATTTACACATGAACTGGTTCCAGAACACAAAATACTCATGAAAAGCGAATCACAAAAAATTCTAAAAGAGCTCAACATAACAGCCGAGCAGCTCCCAAAAATACTCGACACAGACCCAATCGCCGTAATAATAGGCGCAAAAACAGGCGACATCATCGAAATAACCAGAGACAGCCCCACCGCAGGAAAAACAAAATACTATCGGATTGTAATCCCGGAATAAGACGTGTTAACCATGGACATCGCAAAAAGCTACCTTGAAGAATACTCGAAAAACAAAGGATTCATAGCCCACCAGATCGATTCATACAACGACTTCATCGAAAGACGCCTCCAGAAAACAGTAGACGAAATAGCTAAAATAATAATCGAACTCCCCACCGGCGAAGAACTCACAATCAAGCTTGGAAAAGTAAGCATCGAAAGAGCGCAAATAAACGAAGCAGACGGCTCCGTAAGAGCAATATACCCCTCAGAGACACGCCTAAGAAACCTCACATACTCAACCCCGATATTCGTGGAAATGACACCCGTATTCGAAGAAAGAGAACACGACACAGAAACAGTAGAAATCGGCGAAATACCAATAATGGTAAAATCCTGCCTCTGCCCGCTCTCAAGAATGACAAAAGAAGAACTAATAACAGCAGGTGAAGACCCGGAGGACCTCGGCGGCTACTTCATAGTAAACGGCACAGAAAGAGCAATAGTATTATCAGAAGAAATAGCGCCAAACAAACTAATACTCCAGAAAAAAGCAGAAGAGATCACAGCAAGAATAAACTGCGAAAAAAGCGGCTATATCCAGCGCCACGTATTTGAGCGATGCCCTGAAGGCATCATAACAGCAAAATTCGCAAACCTCGTAAAAACACCAATACCCATAATCGTATTAATGAAAGCACTGGGACTCGAAACAGACAAAGAAGTCATAGAAGCAATCGGCACAGAAGAAGAAGACATTGAAGACGTATACATCAACATCTACGACACACAGATTGCAAACAGGGAAGAAGCCCTCGACTACATAGGTAAAAAGATGAAAGTGCGCATGAAAGAGCAACGAGAAGAGCGCGCCACCCAACTCCTGAACAACTACCTGCTGGCACACCTCGGAAAAGAGCCAAAAGACTCAATAAAAAAAGCAAAATTCCTCGGTCTGGTCATGCACAAACTAATCCTTCTCCACAAAGGCAAAATCAAGGAAGATGACATAGACCATTACTCAAACAAAAGATTGAAAATGTCAGGAGACCTCCTCGAAATACTATTCAGGTCAATCATCATGGGCCGCTGGGGCCTGATCGCGCGCCTCCAATACAACTACCAAAAAATGATGAAGCGTGGCAGAAAACTACTAAAACTTCAAAGCGTAGTAGTCTCAGACGTCCTCACAAAACAGATCATGAGAGCAATGGCAACAGGCAACTGGGTCGGCGGCAAAACCGGCGTCTGCCAGCGACTCGAACGCTCAAACTTCGTAAGGACCATAAGCCACCTAAGAAGCGTAGTATCACCCTTATCCTCCACCCAGGAACACTTCGAAGCAAGAGAACTCCACGCAACCCAATGGGGTCGCCTATGCGCAGTAAGAACCCCTGAAGGTCAAAGCATCGGTCTGAGAAACTTCCTCGCACTGGGAGCACAGGTCACAATACCCTCTGGCGAATCAGACAAAACAAAAGTCCTAAGTACCCTGAAAAGCCTCGGAGTAGAAATCGAGGAAGAAAACAAATAAAAATAATCAAAAGCTGAACAACATGACAGAAATTTACATTGACGGAATATACACAGGAAAATGCGACAACCCCGAAAAACTAGTCCATAGCCTGAAAGAAAAAAGAAGAAAAAACGTCCTACCCTCGCAACTCAACATCGCACACCACAAAGAAAAAGGCGAAATACAACTAAACCTTGACGGCGGCCGCGTAAGACGCCCCGTAATCGCCATTGAAAACGGAAAACCCCTACTCACAGACGAAATGCTCAAAGACATCAAAAACAAAAAACTCACATGGGCCGACATCATAGGCCAGAACATAATAGAATTTCTCGACGCAGAAGAAGAAGAGGACGCATACATTGCCATAACCAAAGAAACAGTCACAGAAGAACACACGCACCTCGAAATCGACCCGATACTTATACTCGGCATCGCCGCATCACTTCTGGCATACCCTGAAAAAGACCGTGGCGACCGTCTGAACTACGGCTCACGAATGATAGTACAGTCAACAGGCATATACCTCCACAACTACCTGCTAAGAGACGACACAACATCCCACCTCCTGATACACGCACAAAGGCCGATTGTCCAATCACAGACAACAAAAGCAACCGGTCTCGCAACCCACCCCACAGGCCAGAATCTCATAATCGCCATAATGCCATACTACAGCTACAACATCGAAGATTCCATAGTAATAAACAAAAGCTCACTTGAGCGTGGTCTTGGCAGATCCCTATTCATCCGCACACACCTCACAGAAGCAAGAAGATACTGGGGAGGCCAGGAAGATGAAATAGGCATCCCCGACCCGGAAGTGCGGGGCTACAAATCAGAAGAAGAATACTCCATGCTCGGCGAAGAAGGAATAATCTCACCAGAAACAAGAGTAAAAGGTGGCAGCGTACTAGTCGGAAAAACATCACCCCTACGTTTCCTCGGCATCCAGAAAGAGATAAGGATGGGCATAAAAGACCGCAGGGAAAACTCACTGACAGCATCAAAAGGAGATAACTGCACAGTAGAAAAAGTAATACTCACAAGCACAAAAGACGGCAACACACTGATAAAAGCATCAGTAAGAGAACTCAAAATCCCCGAAGTTGGCGACAAATTCGCATCCCGTCACGGTCAAAAAGGTGTAATCGGCCTGGTCGTGCCTGAAGAAAATATGCCATTCACCAAAGACGGCATGACACCGGACATAATAATCAACCCTCACGCAATCCCATCAAGAATGACAGTCGGCCAGCTACTGGAAATCATCGCAGGCAAAAAAGGCAGCCTTGAAGGAAAAGAACAGGACGGCACAGCATTCAAAGGTAACGTAGAGGAAGTAAGAACCCAGTTAAAAAAACTCGGATTCCGTGATGACGGAAAAGAGCGCCTATACAACGGCATAACCGGAGAAGCCATCGAAGCACCGATACTCATCGGCATGGGTTATTATCAGCGCCTTTACCATATGGTATCTCATAAGATACACGCACGATCACGCGGTCCTGTCGCACTGCTGACAAAACAGCCAACAGAAGGCCGTTCAAAAGAAGGTGGGCTAAGATTCGGAGAAATGGAGAAAGACTGCCTCATAGCACACGGTGCAGCAGTAGTCCTCAAAGAAAGATTCTCATCAGACAAGACACAGATTCCAATCTGCAAAGAATGCGGAATAACCGCAATACACGACAGGATAAAAAACAAAATATACTGCCCACTCTGCAAAGGCTCAAAAATAGAAAATGTTGAAATGTCCTACGCATTCAAACTACTGCTCGACGAACTGCGCAGCATGCTAATATACCCTCAAATTAGCACAGAAAACTAACAAGGTGCAACAAATGACAAAAATAAAAGAGATTAAATTCAAAATGATATCCCCTGAAATAATCAGAAAACTCTCAGTCATGCCCGTAGTCACCTCAGAAGTATACGGTGCCGACGCATACCCTATAGACGGCGGCGTAATGGACCCGCGGCTCGGCATAATCGACCCCGGCATGCGCTGCTCAACCTGCGGCGGCAGAATCGGCGAATGCACAGGTCACTTCGGTCACATTGAACTTGCACGCCCGATAATAAACATACTCTACCTGCCACAAATACGGCTCCTCCTAACCCACACATGCCAGAAATGCGGCGCCCTCCTTGTAGAAAAAACAAAACTACAGGAAGGCATATCCATAAAAAAACTCAAAATTTCAACAACATGTCCCGACTGCGGTGAAAAACAAGGCAAAATCAAACTCGATAAGCCATCCACCTTCGTCAGAGACAAGCACCCGCTAACACCTGTAGAAGTAAGAGAACAGTTCGAAAAAATCTCAGACGAAACAGCAGCACTAATCGGCATAAAGGGCGGAAGACCAGAATGGTACATCCTGACACTGATGCTCGTCCCCCCGGTAACAGCACGACCCTCGATAACACTCGAAAGCGGCGACCGCTCAGAAGACGACCTGACACACAAACTGGTAGATATAATCCGCATCAACCACCGCCTTGCAGACAACCTTGAAATAGGCGCCCCGGACTTCATAATAGAAGACCTCTGGGAACTTCTGCAATACCACGTAAGCACATACTTCAACAACGAAATATCAAGCATACCACCGGCAAGACATCGCTCAGGCCGAAGCCTGAAGACACTGGCACAAAGACTCAAAAGCAAAGACGGCAGATTCCGCCACAACCTCACAGGCAAACGCGTAAACTACTGCGCAAGAACCGTAGTATCACCAGACCCAAACATCAGCCTGAACGACGTAGGCATCCCCGACATAATCGCAAAAGAACTCACAGTACCAATCAAAGTCACAAAACAAAACATAAACGAAATAAAAGCATGCATCAAAAACGGTCCCGACGTACATCCTGGCGCAAACTACGTAACACGCCCCGACGGCATCCGAAAAAGAGTCATCAACGAAAACAAGGAATCAATTCTTGAAGAACTCACGCATGGGTACATCGTAGAACGGCACCTCATAGACGGCGACATCGTCCTCTTCAACAGGCAGCCATCACTCCATCGCATGTCCGTAATGGCACACTACGCAAAGATTATGCCCCACAAGACATTCAGGCTAAACCTCTGCGTATGCAAACCCTACAACGCAGACTTCGACGGCGACGAAATGAACCTCCACGTCCCGCAAACTGCAGAAGCAAGATCAGAAGCAGAACAACTCATGCTAGTCGAGCAAAACATCAAATCACCCCGATTTGGAGGCCCTATTATTGGCTGCGACCAAGACTACATCTCCGGCGCATACCTCCTGACAAGAACAGGGACAGAATTCACAAAACAGGAAGTAGCACAGATAATCTCCAACTCAGACATAACCGCAGACCTCAAAAAAGACACATACACCGGCAAAGAGCTATTCAGCTTTGCTATGCCCAAAGGCATAAATCTGGAATACAAAGCCAACACATGCCGCAAATGTGAAACATGCAAAAAAGCACAATGCGAAAACGACGCATACGTAATCATAGAAAACGGCGAACTCAAAAAAGGCGTCATCGACAGCAACGGCATCGCAGCCTTCAAAGGAAAAGTAATCGACATCATCGACCTGGAAAAAGGACACACAGAAGCAAGAATATTCATAGACAGCATAACAAAAATCATAACGCACACAATGATGAAATTCGGCTTCAGCATATCCCTCGACAACCTCGACACAGACCAAAAAACCCAGGAAAACATACAAAAAGGAATCGACGAACAACTGGTAGAGATTGAAAAACTAATAGAGATATACAAAAAAGGAAACATCGAAGTTTCCCCGGGAAGAAGCCAGGAAGAAACCCTCGAAGACCTGATAATGATTGAACTCTGGAAAATCACAAACACAACCCAGGAAATAATCGACAAAAACGTAGACGAAACAAACACAGCAATAGTCATGGCACGAACAGGCGCTCGCGGCAGCATCCAAAACCTCGCATACATGTCAGGACTGGTAGGCCAAGAGACAATCCGCGGCAGAAGAATATTCCGCGGCTACACAGGAAGAACCCTATCACACTTCAAAAAAGGCGATCTAGGTCCCACAGCACACGGCTTCGTAAGATCATCCTTCCAGAAAGGAATAGACCCAATAGAATTCTTCTTCGAAGTCATGAAAGGCCGTGAAGGTATAATGGACTCATCACTAAAAACACGCGTCAGCGGCTACATGCAGCGCCGTCTCGTAAGCGCCCTTCAAGACATCAAGATAGGCAAAGACTACCGCGTCCGTGACAGCTCAAACACAATAATCCAGTTCATCCCCGGCGAAGACTGCATAGACCCCGCAAAAAGCGACGGCGGCTACATCAGCAAAGAAATCGCAACAAAAAACAGGCTTAACAAAAAACATACTGACAGCCAGACAACCAAAGAACTACCCGGCATCTACGAAAACATGGACCTGACAAAAAAAGAAAAAGACCTGCTCAAAAAAAGATACCCCAACCTCAAATACGAAGTAGGTGAAGCAGTAGGCGTAATAGCAGCCCAGTCAATCTCAGAACCGGCAACACAGACAACACTAAGAGCATACCACTCCGAAGGCCGTACACAACTGGTCACAACAAAAGGCCTCCCACGACTAATTGAACTATTCGACGCAAGAAAAATACCCAAAACACCTACAATGGAAATCTACCTCGACGAAGAACACAACAACAAAGAAGACGCAAGAAAAATAGCCGCAAAAATAAAAGAGACCAAACTAAAACACATACTAAAAGAAGACTCAATAGACCTAATAAACCTAAGAGTCGAACTCGTGCCAGACAAAACCCTGCTCCAAAACCTAGACATCACAACAGAAAACCTCATCTCACTAATCAAAAAAGGCATAAAATATATAAACATCTCATCCGAAAAGGACATAATAATAATTGAAATCGCAGAAAACAAAAAGCAAGACTACACAATAAGCGACCTCCAATCCATAAGAGTCCGCGTAAGAAGCCTCTTCACAAAAGGCATCAAAGGCATAGAACAGGCAATCGTTGAATACGAAAACGAGCAATGGACAATAAAAACCCTCGGATCAAACCTCAAAAAAGTCCTGAAAATGCCAGGAATAAACATGACAAAAACCACATCAAACAACATATTCGAAGTTGCAAGTACTCTAGGCATAGAAGCCGCAAGAAACGCAATCATAAAAGAAGCACTAAGCACAATGCGCGAACAGGGCGTCGACACAGACATACGCCACCTCCTCGTCGTTGCAGATGCGATGACAAACGACGGCACAATCAAGGCCATCGGCAGATACGGTCTCGCCGGCAAGAAGTCATCAGTACTCTCAAGAGCAAACTTCGAAGAGACAGTAAAACACCTCACACAAGCTGCCTCCGCAGGAGAAATAGACCCTCTCGAAAGCGTAATAGAAAACATAATAATAGGAAACATCGCACCCATCGGCACAGGAATGATAAAACTAAAAGTAAAAGACTAAAATTTATGGTGTTAAAATGGACATAATAAAAACAATCAAAAACGCAATAGACTCAGGCAAGATAACAATCGGCACAGACACAACCCTAAAATACATGAAAGTGGACAAACTGGATTCCGCCATAATCGCCGCAAACTGCCCAAAAAACATCAGGCAGAACATAGAAAACACAGCAAAACTCTCAAAATCAAAAATACACACATTCAACGGAACAAGCATCGAGTTAGGCGCATGTGCAAGAAAGCCATTTTCAATAACAGTACTAGGCCTAAAAAAATAAAAAAGCCAACAACGGGCGTGAATCCAATGCCAGTAAAATACACAAACGACGATATAATAAACATCACAACATTCGAAAAAATCACAAGAACACACGTTGTTGACTACGTAAACGAAAACGACACACTATATTTCGTAGTAAAAACAAACAACTTCAAAAATCTAATCGGCAAAAACGGCTCAGAAATAAAAAAAATCATCAAAAAAATGAACCAGAACCTGATAATCTACAGGCACACAGAAAACGCAGAAGAATTCACAAAAAACATGCTGCCCATCCCTGCAAAAAAAATAAGCCTAACCGAAAACAACCAAAAAAAGACAATAACAATCGAAACAGAAAAAAGAGATAGAGGTTTGCTAATAGGCAGAGGCGGCAAAAACATAAACATAATCAAAATCTTTTTAAAAAGACAGTTCAATATTGATAACATAAAACTAGAATAACGGTGAAACAAAAATGTCAGGCGGACTATACGCAGGAAGAAACCTCAAAAAAAACAGGCTCAAGAAGAAATGGAAATCAATAGACTTCGCAAGAAAAACCCTGCGCCTCAAAGAAAAAACAGACCCATTAGAAGGCTCAGCACAGGCAAAAGGCATAGTCCTTGAAAAAAGGCAGCTCGAAGCAAAACAGCCCCACTCAGGCATGCTAAAATGCGTAAGAGTACAACTAATAAAAAACGGCAAGCAAATCACTGCATTCTGCCCTCTGACAGGCGCCATAAACCACGTTCAGGAACACGATGAAGTCCTCCTCGAAGGCATCGGCGGCTCAGAATCCGGTCCAAAAGGCTCGCTTCCGTCAGTAAAATGGAAAGTGATACATGTAAACGGCATCTCACTGAACGAACTCATAAAAGGCACGAAAAAAAGACCAAGCAAATAGAAGATGATAACATGACAGAAACAAAACAACAACCCCCTGAAATAAAGCAGACAGCAGAAACAAAACAAAAACCCTCTGAAATAAAACTATTCAACACATGGAGCACAGAAAACATAAAAGTCTCAGACCCTGGACTCGTAAACTACATAAACCTGAGCCCGGTAATAGTCCCAAAAAGCGGCGGCAGACACGCAAAAAACCAGTTCCACAAATCAAAACTAAACATCACAGAACGCCTCATCAACAAGATGTTCGTCGCAGGCCACCGCGGCAAAAAACATAAATTCTCAAGCGGCCACAACGTCGGCACCACAACAAAAACAACAAAAATACTAATCGAAGCATTCAACATAATCGAAGAAAAAACCAAAAAAAATCCCGTTGAAGTTCTCGTAAAAGCAATAGAAAACTCATGCCCGCTGGAAGAAGTCCTCACATACCAGAGAGGCGGCATATTCGCAAGAGAATCCGTAGTAACAGCCCCCCAAAGAAGAGTCGACCTCGCACTGAAACACATCGCACAAGGCTCATACCAAAGAACCGTAAAAAAGAAAAAAAGCGCCGCACAAGGACTCTCAGACGAAATACTCTCCGCCTACAAAAGCGATCCTGCAAGCTTCGCAATACAGGAAAAGACAAGAAGAGACAAAGAAGCCACGGGCGCAAGATAATTGCCCCCCTTTATTCTTTTTCATTCTCTCTCGTTTTTTACTTTTTACATCAACACTATAGCCAAAGCCATAAAAATCTTTATGTCAACAACTGCCGGTCAAATAGACCGTCAGCATATCTTGCATACCCCATAAATATCGCCAAAGGTTATTGACATGCAAAGATTCCACACACCACTACTCAACGGAACCTTAAGCATTTATAGACTACACACCAAAAAAACAGATGAAAAGATTTTCTAAAGAAAACATAGACATAACAAACGGCAACATAAAAAGCACATTGATAGCCCTCTCAACACCGATAATAATCTCAATGGCACTACAGACAGCCTTCAACATAATAGACGCCATCTTTCTCGGCAGGCTTAGCGCAGACGCCCTCGCCGCCATAAGCATCACATTCCCCGTAATCTTCTTCATAATCGCAATAGGCGCAGGAATAGGCATAGGGGTGACATCCCTCATAGCACGATACATCGGCAAAAACCAGGTCATGGATGCAAGACAAACAGCAACCCACGGGCTAATCCTCACAGCAATAATAAGCATAGCATCAACAGCCCTGGGCCTATATTACATAGAACAAATCTTCACATTCATGGGCGCAGAAACAGCCGTAATATCACTAGCAAAAAGCTACATGACAATAATAATCTACAACTTCGTCATAATACTCACAGTATTCATCCTAAACTCAATATTACACGGCGAAGGAGACACACTAACACCCATGAAAGCACTCGTAATATCAGTATCACTAAACATAATACTCGACCCAATACTGATATTCGGATATTGGATAATACCTGGATTAGGCATGGAAGGCGCTGCAATAGCAACAGTAATCTCAAGATCATTCGGCTTGGTAATCATATTACACCATTTCATCAAAAAAAGAGCAAAAGTCACACCCATCATCAGAGGATTCAACTACCAGCCCAAAATAATCAAAAACATACTAAAAGTAGGCATACCCTCATCACTATCACAAATCAGCATGTCCATTGCATTCTTCATCCTCACATCCTTCGTAGCAAAATTCGGAACCCCTGCAATAGCTGCCTTCGGCGCAGCAAACAAGCTCCAGACAATAGGAATACTACCCTCCATCGCCATCGCCACTG
>JAFCBW010000118.1 GCA_017610525.1 Candidatus Nanohalarchaeota archaeon
GTTAGTATTGAGGAAAGAATCAGGACCAATACAATGGATAAAAAGAAGTACCCGAATGACTCAACAATAAAATCAATCATATGCGGGTCAGGAATCGGATTATCGAATAGATGGTTGTTGTAGCATGTATCTATTAAATTGAGTAGTGGAAAAAATATCAGGATCATTGCAACTATCTGAAACAGGAAAAAATATGGCAATTTGCGTAGACTAACAGAATATTTGAGCGCCAAAATGGTTGCTTTTTTGAAATCGTATTTCATGTGTTAGTTATTGGCAATTTGGGTATATATAGTTTATTGATAAATCGGGGATTTATATAAAAATTTGACTTGTGATTAGTAAGTATGGACATAGATGCTGCAAGAATCAAAGTGGTCAGGGAATATTATCTTAGGCCTGAGATTGTCGATAAGATGTTTTGCCTGTGCGAGGGACGCGAGGTGGTTCCGGTATTTTATGGCGGCAGGTTTGGCAAAAGACCTGCTTCGGTGCAGTTTCCGGGGGATATTGAGTATATGGTTAAGAAAGGGGCGACTTCTTTTCATTGCTCTTTGGAGCACTGGAGCAATCCATTGCTGCTTTCAAATAGTATGAAGAAGAATGAGATGGATAAAATCAGGACAGGGTGGGATCTTTTCTTTGATATTGATGCTGATGAGGATCTGGAGCATGGCAGGATTGCGGCAAGACTTATTATTGAGGCACTGAAAGAACATGGCGTGAATAATGTCTCTTTGAAGTTTTCGGGGAGAAGAGGATTTCATGTTGCGGTTTCGTGCAAGTCGCTTCCAAAGTCGGTGAATTTTTCGCCGGTGGAGGCACAGTATCCTGAACTGATGCAAAAGGTCGCTGATTATTTGCGAGACTATATCTGCAAAGATCTTGTTGATGCGTTGAGCTGTTATGATAAATCGCTTGCAGTTAAGATGAATGGTGACCCGTATAAAATTGTTGAGGTTGAGCATAACTGGTCTTACAGGCATTTGTTTCGGATGCCTTATTCTTTTAATGAAAAGAGTTGGCGTGTGAGCCTGCCGATTGATGTCGATAAGCTTGGCAAATTCAAGATGGATGATGCGCTGCCGGAGAATGTGCGGGGAGATAAGTGGTTTCTGGATTCTTTTGAGGAGAATGAGGCGGGCGAGCTTGTTATGGATGCGCTTGAGCATGATGCAGATGGTAATATGAAGGAATCCAAGAGAGATGACAGGCTGGATAAGATGAAGAGCATCATGAGGTCCGGCGGGACATTCATACAAGACGTAAAAGAGAAAGTCAAAAAGGATGGCGGAATCATGAAGCAGACGTTCAGTAAGGTGGTCACGGGCCAGTACGATATTGATGATAGGATAATGGATAAAAAAGTGAAGACCGGCGTGAAACACGGGGCTGTAAATAAGATACCAGAGGAGTTTTTTCCGCCGTGCGTGCACAATATTCTTGGCGGTCTTAAGGATGGCCGTAAGAGGGGGATTTTTATTATGGTTAATTTTCTGAGGAGTGTTGGTTGGGAATGGGAAGATATTGATGAAAGACTGAATGAGTGGAATTGTAAAAATCCGGAACCGATTGCGAATTCTTATTTGCAGGGGCAGTTGAATTATGCAAAGAAAAGAGAGGAAATCATACTGCCGCCTAATTGTGATAATGAAGGATATTATAAGGATATACTTATCTGCACCCCGGATAACCTGTGTCCGAAAGTCAGGAATCCTGTTAATTATGCGCTGATTAAGGGGAAAAATATAAAAAAGAAGAAGTCTTAGATGATGTTGGTGATGTTATGGCTGATGAGAAGATTACGAAGAAGATGGGGATTAATGAGGTTGTGAGTAAGTATCCTGAGACTGTTGAAGTGTTTGCGAAGTTCGGGCTTCATTGTATCGGGTGTATTGCTGCGCGGTTTGAGAATATTGAGCAGGGTGCAGGGGCGCATGGCGTTGATGCGGATAAACTTGTTGATGAGCTGAATAAGGCGGTTTTGAAGGAATGAATGGGTGAAAGAGGGTTTTGTTCATTCATCGTTGTCTTTCATGACGTCTGCAAAGGGGCTTTGGTAGGGCTCGTCTTTTATGTTTACTGATTTTTTGGTCTGCTTTTTTTGTTTTTCTTCTTTTTTTGGTTCTGGATGTTCTTCTTCTGGTTGTGTAGAGGGTGTCTTTTCTGTTTTTTGTTTTTGCGCTTCTTGGTCCGGTGATTTTTTGTGTTTGGTGACTTCACTGTCTTTTTGTTTTTCCTGTTCTTTTTTAGGGGATTCTTTGTCTTCTTGTGTTTCACAGGGTTCTTGTTTTTTGTTTTCATCTGGTTCTTTTTTTGCAGGAGGCATGGCTGTTGGTTCCTGCGGCGAAGGGGTGTCTTTTGGATTGGATGGTTCGTGTTTTGCTTCGCTTTCTTCGTATGCCTCTTCGTCCGGGGGTTCTATCCCTCTGTCTGAGAAGTATTCTTTGAGTTCTTTTGGGGATGTCAGGTCGAAGTAGTCGAGAAATTTTTTGGTTATATGTATGCGGTTTGTGTGGCCTTCCGGCTCGAGGCGAATGAAGCCGCGTGATGAGAGTTCTTTTATGTGGTCGTAGGCACGGTTGCCTCTTGTCTCAACTACGAAGCTTTGTTTGGCAGGGTTGTGATAAGATATTAATGAGAGGGTTTGAAGGGTTGCTTTTGAGAAGTCTTTTTCCGGGGCGAGGTGTTCTACGTTATCTTTATATTCTTCTTTTATGTGAAGTTCGTAGTAGCTGTCTCTTTCGCGGACACTGAGGCTGTGGTTATCGTATTCTTTTTCCATCTCTTTGAGCAGTTTTTTTATCTGGGGTTTGGGAATGCCAACTATCTGATAGAGTTCTGCCAAGGCCATGGGCCGTGCAGCGACAAATAAGGCTGCTTCGATTAGTTTTTTCTTGTCCCTCATATCTATCACTTGCAATTTTTGAGGACGGGTTCAATAGCGTAAACTGTGTCTGCGTTCTAGCTTTGTAAGGCGTGCCATGAGTTTGCGCTCTTCAGTGTCGCCCAAACACCCTGGGTACCTGTTTGATTTGTCCAGAATGAAGCGCAATCTTGTGACTTCTTTTAGCTCCTCATCTCTTTGTAAAACGAGTGTATCTTCTTTTAGTTCCATTTTTGTACCATCTTTATTTCTATTTCTCCAAACATTACCGGCTGCTCGCATAATATGCGACCCTGATTGGATAAGTGCAACAGTGAATTGAATGTCTTTATTTTTTCTTCGCGTGTCGGCTCTATTCCAAGTAACTGGTTGAAATTAACGAGGTTATTTGTTTCCAAATACTTATTAATCTTTTCAAATGTATCTTCTATGTTTTTTGAGATGTCTTCGCCATGCAGGTCTATCTGGAATATCCCGCGTGATTCGCGGCGGTCTTTTATGACCATTGCTTTTCCAAGGGCGTCTACGAGTTCTTCTATGCCAATCTGGCGTTTTGGATAGCGCTTTATGGGTATCTGGATGGGAGGTATGACTATGGGATCATTGGAATTTTCGTTGTATGGGAGTTCGGCGTATTCAGTGTCGTCTTCAATGAGTCCCATGTCTTCGGGTGCTTCTTCTACATATTTTAATGTGTCGGATTTCAGGCGATATATTATCGCAGCTGCAAGAAGTATTTTTGAGGGGATGCGAAGGTCAAGTTTGTGCATTTTTTTTATGTGGTCTGTGAATCTGTTGTTTAGTTTGACCAGGTCAATGTCCCATGGGTTCATGTCATGTGTCATAGATGCTATGACTTCCTGCCAGTCTCCATTGTGAATCAGATCGATTATGTCCCCGTCGCTTTTAAGTACGTCTGTCTCTTCCATTTGTGGATATTCGTCAGTGGTTTCCATGTATTTCAACATTAATACAGTCGTTTTATTCAGATATTCCTGTTTGCTCTTTATATATCTGATATGGATATCTTGCCGATAGAAATGGCTTTAGTTTTGATAAAGATGGTGTCTGTGGTATAGTGGCGTAGGCCTATTTTTTTCCTATCCACCAGACCATTTTCTTGCCAGAACCAACTTCTGCTTTTTCCATTTTGCCGTCAATCTTTCCTTCGGATTTGAGTTTGT
>JAFCBW010000119.1 GCA_017610525.1 Candidatus Nanohalarchaeota archaeon
TTTTTTATTTTATTTTTTTATAATTATTTTTAAGCGTCAGCTATGTAGTGGATTCAGGACCATTAATAATTCTTAAGCGTCAGCTATGTAGTGAAGGCACTAATAAATTGAGTATTCTGGATATGCTTTTAATCCAGGATTAGTATGCTTTTGCGAAGTATACTGTGTGCTTTGCGGGTTTCCCGCAGAATATGCATTTACCTTCAACATTGTTGCCTGGGTGTATCAGGCGTGCTGTTGCGCCGGTTTCGTCTTTTATGTTCTCTTCACATTCCGGGCTTTTGCACCAGCCGGCGAGAATCATGCCATTGTCAATGTTTTTTTTGAATTCTTCCATATTTCCTGCTTTGTGTATGTTGTCATCCATGTGTTTTTTTGCTTTATCGTAGAGGTCTTTTTGCATGTCTTCCAGTGATTTTTTGAGTTCAGGTATCATGTTCTCTTCTTTTGCGAATGTTTTTTCTGATGTGTCGCGCCTTACGATTACAAGCTGTTTTTTTTCGATGTCGCGGGGCCCGAGCTCTATTCTTATAGGGATTCCTCTTAGTTCCCATTCGTTGTATTTGAATCCTGCCTTGTGTTCCTCGCGGTCGTCGAGTATTACTGTGTATCCTTCGTTTTCAAGGGTTTCTTTTATTTCCCTGCATTTGCCTATTGTCTCTTTTTTTGTCTTGTCGAATATTATCGGGACTATGACAATTTGAGTCGGTGCGATTTTTGGCGGCAGTACGAGCCCTTTGTCGTCGGAGTGCATCATTATCAGTGCGCCTATCATGCGTGTTGTCACGCCCCATGAGGTTTGCCAGACGTATTTTGTTTTTTCGTCTTCGTCAATGAATTTTATGTCGAATGCTTTTGCGAAGTTCTGTCCGAGGCAGTGTGATGTGCCCATCTGGAGCGCTTTTTTGTCGGGCATGAGTGCCTCAAGTGTTGTTGTGTAGAGTGCGCCTGCAAATTTTTCTGATTCTGTTTTTTTGCCTGTGAGTACGGGTATCGCGAGGATGTTTTCCATGAGGTCACGGTATACTTCGAGTATTGTCATTACTTCTTTGTCTGCATCTTCTTTTGTTGCGTGTGCGGTGTGGCCTTCCTGCCAGAGGAATTCGCGGGTTCTCAGGAATGGTTTTGCGTGCTTGAATTCCCAGCGGATGACGTTGCACCACTGGTTCAGGAGGAGCGGAAGGTCGCGGTGGGAGCGTATCCAGTTGGAGTATGATTCGTACATGATTGTCTCTGATGTCGGCCTGATTGCAAGGCGCTCAGGGAGTTTGTTTTCACCTGCGTGTGTTACCCATGCCACTTCCGGGGTGAATCCTTCTACATGTTCTGCTTCTTTTGTGAGGAGCTTTTCGGGGATGAGGAGTGGGAAGTAGACGTTTTTGTGGCCGAGTGCCTTGATTTTTTTGTCTATGTGGTCTTTCATCTTTTCCCAGATGCTGTATGAATCAGGCCGGAATACGATGCATCCTGATACTGATGAGTAGTCTGCGAGTTTTGCTTTCTGGATGAGCTGCGTGTACCATTCAGAGAAGTCTTCTGATTTCTTTACTGTCAGTCCAAGGTCCTGATTTTCTTCTTCTTTCATGCATGCCACATCGTTTTTGGATATTTCGCTGTAGGCTACTACTCCACCTGCGAATTGCGTTATTAACTTTATTGTTTGGTCCAGTGCTTTATTAATGTTTTGCGTGTCCTCTGATACTGCATATATGTTTATCAGTATGTTTTTCGTGGATTCTGTGATCTTTGACTTATCTGTTGATGATGTGGAGATGCCAAGGTCAAGTATTTTGGTGCTGTCTGCCACCACAAGCTCGTTTTTCAGGGTTATGTCCTTTTTTGTGCCGATGCTTTCGAATGGCTCGTTTTTGGCGTTTCGGATTGTTATGTCTCCTGTGATTTTATCGAGGTCGTATGCTCCTATTGAGTATCCCGTTTGTGTGGAGATGGTGTTCATGGCATCGACTACATTGTTTACGTTGTAGAGGTGCTTGTTGTTTAGGATTCTTCTTATTAAGCTGTCTGCTGATGAGCGGTATCTGTTGTAGTCCATCCTGTGCTTTTTCCAGAGTGTGCGATAGTTTTTGAATATCTTTTCTTCTTTTAGGGTGTTTATGTCCCATCTGTCTTTTGCTTTGTTTTCTGTTTCTTTCATTAGGTTTTTGAGAGGTTCGTCTGATTGCTTTATGGTGACTCCTTTTATGATTGCGCTTCCGACGATGATCGGGTCGTCTGTTTTGAATGTTATTTTCATTTGTTTACCTTTTGTGGAGAATTTTAAGTATATTTGCAGGGATTATCTGAATATTGCGCTTCCTATCCTTACCATGTTTGCGCCTTCTTCTATTGCGATTTTGTAGTCGTTTGACATGCCCATGGATAGGTATTTTGGCTTATCCTTGAGAATTTTTGAGGATTTTTTGAAGTATGTGTTCATTTTGCTGAAGTATTGTCTTGAGTTTTCGGGGTTGTCTGAGTATGGGTGGACTGTCATCAGGCCCCGGACATTTATGTGGCTCATGGCATCTGCGCTTTTTAAAAGTTTTTCCAGATTTTGGGGTGGGATGCCTGTTGTCTTGTCTGTGTCAGTTTTTACCTGTATCAATATGTCCTGAATCTTGTCTGCTTTTTTTGCTGCGCCGTTGATTATTTGGCATAGCTCTTCTGAGTCTATGCTTTGTATCAGTGCAGGGTTTAGTGCCATGACTTTTTTTGCCTTGTTTTTCTGCAGTGTGCCTATGAAGTGGAGTTTTGTGTGGTTGTCTACTATCTTTTTGACTTCTTCCATCTGTTGGTATGTGTTGAAGCCGAGATTTGTTGCGCCGGCGTTGAGTACAGTTTTTATCTGTTCCAAGCTTGCGTATTTGACTGCTATGACTACGGTTGCTTTGGAGCCAACTGTATTGAGTATGTTGTCTATGTTTTTTTTTATGTTCATAGAGTCAATTCCTGTGGGTAGTGTTTAGTAGTCTGGTTCGTCGAGAAGAACTGTTTTTGTTGTGAATTTGTCGTCGATTATTTTTTTGAGGGCTTGTAATGTCAGTTTTTCTGTTGCTGTGTAGTTTGCGATGAAAAGGTTGATGTTCAGGTCTTTTGCTGATGTCTTTAATGCAATGTTTCCTGTGTTGCAGAGGATGGTGTTGCAGCCATTATCTGCTGCTATTTTTAGTATGTGTTCTTCTGGAGTATTTCCCATGTAAACTGCTGCCTTTTTGATTTTTTCTTTGTTGTTTTGATATGCTTCTGATGCTTCGTGCGTGAGCCAGTTTATGCGTCTCTGGAACATCTTGTATGTGCTGATTCTTGATGTGCCGAGAAGGCCGCGGTTTTTTTCTTTTTCAAGGCGCTGGGTGTATTTTAAGCCGATGGCTTTTGCAAGAACGTGGTCTGTGCCGTAGACGTAGAGTGTGTCCATTGACATTCCGATGATGTAGAGTGTGGTGCGGGTGTCTTTGAGGATTGCGAGTTTCTTTTCTGTGGATTCTTTGTCCAGCTCTTCTGAGTTGTGTGCGATAATCATGTCTGCTTTGGAGTCGATTGCTGATTGTATGGTTTCGTTGGTGGCGTTTACGCACAGGGCTATTTTTTTGATGTAGTTTTTGCCGTGGATGATGATGCCTTTGTTTTTGCTTGCGCAGAGATCTGTTATTATGTTTTCTCTGCTACCGTGGAGGTTGTACAGTCTGTCGAGAAATATCTTGAGAGTTGATAAGCGTGGCATAAGCTAATTATTGGTTGTTGGAGTTAATATGTTTTATTGTTAATTTTTGTCTGATGTGTGGGTCTCATATGTTTTGTGTATTATGCGATAATGAAATCATCCTGGGTTAGTTCTCCATATGTTTTGCCAATATCTGTATTGTATGCAGGTGTATTCATGTATAGGACTGATGCATCTATCTCTTTGTTTTCGAGATCATATTTTGATATGTGTGTCCTGTGGTGTCCATCCAAAAGGATAAGCTTATCGCCTACATGTTCTACGATTAATTTTGGGAACCCGTCTTTCATA
>JAFCBW010000120.1 GCA_017610525.1 Candidatus Nanohalarchaeota archaeon
TATGTAATAACATTAAACCGTAGCAGCCAATAGGAATGAAACCATGCAAAGGGTGGAAACCAATACTGCATCTAGCTGGATCGTATACCGGATTAGCAAATAGATGATCGAGGTCGACCAGCATGGTCAGCAACAGTGACCTGTCAGGATTTTCATGAAACACAACTTCATCTTTTTCTTTGAGTTTGTTCTTTTTCACCCATTCTTTCGGTAATGACACAGTATATGTTGTTCCTGCAACAAGCTGGATTTTTCTGGTATGCATACCTGAATTATAGAACAATGAACTATATATTTCTTTCTCAAACTATATAGTCTATATGGCTCATCTATATATTTAGTCAAAACAACGAAACATCAAAGGTGATGTTTATGAAAAAGATTTATTTGATAACCCTGTTAATGGTGATTCTCGTATCAGGATGCGCAGGTAACAATAATAATCCCACAGGCAATTCTATATCACAGGAAATAGAGATAAAAGGCTCAGACACATTACTCCAGTCCGTCTCAAATTTAGCTGAAGCATACACTAAAAACAACCCTAAAGCAAGGATATCCGTTACCGGCGGCGGCTCCGGCACAGGCATAGCTGCACTGATCAACGGGGAAATTGACATCGCCGACGCATCAAGGCCAATCAAAGAAAAAGAAGTGCAGCAAGCCAAAGAGCGCAGCATTGAGCCATGGGAATTCATAATCGCAAGAGACACCCTATCGGTAATTGTGCACAACAATAACCCTGTAACAAAACTTACCAAAGACGAGATAGGCAGTATATACTCTGGAAAAATAACAAACTGGAAAGAAGTAGGTGGAAACGACCAAAAAATCACCCTATACGGGCGCCAGAGCACATCAGGCACATACGCATACTTCATGGAAAACATCGTAAAAGACGACTATTCTCCCCACATGAGAAACATGGAAGGGAACCAGGCAATACTTGACGCAGTAAAGCAGGACAGAACATCAATAGGCTACGTTGGCATCGGCTATATCCTGACATCAAAAGGAACCCCTGTACCCGGCATAAAAATAATAAGCATTGCAGAAAAGCAAGGTACCCCGTACATTTCCCCCCAGGATGGGAATTCACAATATCCGATAAGCAGGGCATTATACCAATACTTCTCAGGAAAGCCCGAAAAAAACTCTGCAATTCACAATTTTCTGCTATTTGAATTAAGCGCTGATGGTCAGGAAATAGTAAAGCGCTCCGGATTTTTCTCTATAACTGCAAACGACAAAAAACAAAATGACAATCTATTGAAAAAGATATAGGGGATACCTATAATTCGCAGGAACACCAGAGAAGGGCTCATAAAACTGTTTTTTACTATGGTGAGTATCACTGCCCTCATGATACTCATCGGAATCTTCTTCTTTCTATTTGCAACAGGCATACAGGCATTTGCAGAAATATCACTGCATGATTTTTTCCTCAAAGCAACATGGAACCCTGCAGCATACACAGAACCTGCCTGGGGAATCCTCGCACTCATCACCGGGACCCTGATGGTGACCTTTGGCGCATTGATAATTTCAGTACCTTTGGGAATTGCAAGCGCAATATATCTCGCAGAGATATGCGCTCCAAAACCAAGAGAAATAATAAAGCCCCTCATCGAAATGATTGCCGGCATACCATCCGTAGTCCTTGGACTGATCGGGATACTCCTTCTATCGCCTTTGGTTGCCGGCATTTTCAACCTCAGCAACGGCCTGAATGCCCTCACATCTTCCATAATTGTCGGCATAATGGTACTGCCCACAATAATCACAATCTCAGAAGACGTTCTCACATCACTGCCAAAAGAATTCAGAGAAGCGAGCCTGGCTCTTGGGGCAACCAGATGGCAGATGATAAAAATGACACTTATCCCTGCAGCATCATCAGGAATACTGGCAGCAGTGATGCTGGGGCTTGGAAGAGCAGTTGGTGAGACAATGGCTGTCCTGATGGTTGCCGGCAACTCCCTTGCCATGCCAACCTCCTTTTTCGACCCTGTAAGGCCCATGACCGCAAGCATCGCAATAGAGATAAAAGAAGTAGTAAAAGGAAGCCTGCATTACGAGGCACTCTTCGCCGTCGGCCTGGTATTATTCATAATCACCTTTGCAGTAAACTTCATATCTGACATGATAATAGAAAAACGCACGAGGCAATACAAATGGTAAACGAGATACTCAGGCAGAAAATATACTTCGCACTCTTCAGGGGAGCAACAATATTCTCAGTTGCAACATTATTATTCGTATTACTATACATTTTAAAAGAAGGCTCCGGAGTCATCAGCATAAAATTCCTCACAGGCATGTGGTCTCACGCAGACATAACTGAAGGCGGAATTTTTCCCGCCATAATCGGGACATTTTGCCTTGCAATCGGAGTATGCATAGTCTCAATACCTGTCGGCATATGCACAGCCATATATCTGAATGAATATGCGAAAGACAATTATTTCACACGAATTATTAAACTGGCAATACGGAACCTTGCAGGAGTCCCGTCAATCGTTTATGGTATTTTTGGCCTTGCGTTTTTCGTACTCTTCCTGAACATGGGAACCTCCCTGATCGCCGCCTCACTGACCCTTGGATGCATGACCCTGCCCTGGATAATAACTGCAAGTGAAGAAGCACTGAAAGCAGTTCCATACTCTTTCAGGGAAGGAAGTTATGCACTTGGAGCAGCGAAATGGGAAACAATAAGAAAAATAGTACTTCCAAACTCACTCAGCGGAATGCTGACAGGATCAATACTGGGCATCTCACGCGCAATCGGTGAGACCGCGCCAATCATCATGGTAGGCGCAACATTCTACATAAGCTACCTTCCCACATCACCATTTGACAAATTCATGGCACTCCCGTACCACCTCTACATTCTGGCAACCCAGCATTCCAGTCCGTATGCACGCGAATATGCAATGGGTACTTCCCTGGTCCTGATAGCATTAGTCTTCATCCTGAATTCCGGTGTATTCATTCTAAGATACAACCTGAGAAAAAGAAAGGAGTGGTAAACATGAAAGAAAACAGAACATTGATCGAATTTAGGAACTTTGATTTCTGGTACAGTGAAAAACAGGTTCTTTTCGATGTCAACATGAAAATATGCCCTGATTGCATCACCGCGCTCATCGGACCCTCAGGCTGCGGAAAATCAACACTGATAAGATGCATCAACCGGATGAATGACCTGATTTCATGCACCAGAATGAAAGGCCGCCTGCTATACAAAAATAAAGACATCAATCAAAAACACATAGGCGTTGTTGAATTAAGAAAGAATATTGGCATGGTATTCCAAAAGCCAAATCCATTCCCTATGTCTATATTCGAAAATGTTGCCTACGGTTTGAAAGTACAGAACATAAAAAGCCGCAGCAAAATAAAAGAGACAGTAGAAAAAAGCCTCAAAAAAGCAGACTTATGGGACGAGGTAAAAGACAACCTGAACCTATCCGCTTTCAGTCTTTCCGGCGGCCAGCAGCAGCGCCTCTGCATCGCAAGAGCCCTTGCGATCAGGCCGGACGTAATATTGCTGGACGAGCCATGCTCTGCCCTTGACCCCATAGCCACAGCAAAAATAGAGTATTTATTAAAGAAACTAAAAAAAGAGACAACAATCATCATAGTCACACACAACATGCAGCAGGCAAAAAGAATATCAGACAACACATGCTACCTTTTGAACGGTAAAGTCATTGAATACTCAAAAACCGACGACATCTTCCACAAGCCAAAATACGCGCTAACTAAAAAATACCTGAACGGCGATTTTGGCTAAACAGACCATACTAAGGAAAATAAAACCCCCAAAAATAATTATTCAACATCTACAGTCCCAACTACATCTCCTCAAGCCTGGTTATCCGATCCTCAATAGGGGGATGCGTCGAAAAAAGCCTCGACATAATCCCTGTCTTCTTCCTGAAAGGCGTTGAAATAAATAGATGCGCACTCGCCTTATTAGCCTTATCCACAAGCGG
>JAFCBW010000018.1 GCA_017610525.1 Candidatus Nanohalarchaeota archaeon
TTGGAATTATTACTGATAATCCTAAAGAGAGATTTCAAACAATCAATAATAAATTTCAATTTGATAATAAATTTGATTCAATCATTATTTCGTCAGAAGTTAAATCATTGAAAAACCAAAAAATAATATTTCAGGCAGCTTTGAGTTCATTAAATCTTAATTCATCAGATGCTGTTTTTATTGATAACTCAAGAAACAATTTGGAAGTTCCTACTAATATGGGTTTTAAAACCATTTTTTATGATGATAAAATTAATGACATAAGTCTCTTAATTTCTGAATTAGAGTCAATTGGTGTGTCAGCAAAATAGTTATTGCATCATACTGTCTCTACGGCTTCGTCTTCGCTCATTCATCTCGCATACTCACCAACAAACAGCAATTAAATGGTAAACCCCAAACACAAGATATATAAACCTTAACCCACATAAATTAACTACATAACGGTGAGTCTAATGACTGGTGAACGTGTTTGCATCAACAAATGAAAAAGAACCATTACTTCTCTATAATCCCAATAACCCACTAAGCACCACCAAAAAAACAAAACTTAGTTCCAACAGGACCCATTCTCACATCCATAACCACATCCCTCAGTCCCAGCCATACAACATAAAACTAACCAACACAGACAGCCTAAAACCCCACGAGCACACAGACCCGAAAAAAATACACGAAGTCAAAAAAAGCATAATTGAAGAAGGCATAAAATACCCGATAGTAGCAGACAAAAAAACAAACATAATCCTCGACGGCCACCACAGGCACAACGTCTTCAAAAAACTAAAAATCAAAAACATCCCCGTATTCTACGTAAACTACCTGGACAACGAAATCATCCTCGACTCATGGAACAGCCGCAAACTAACAAAACAGGACGTCATAAACAACGCAGCCTCAGGCAAACTATACCCCATCAAGACAACCAAACACATGCTAAAAACACCCGACGGACAAACACACATCTCGCAAACACTCCCAAGAATAAACATGGACATAACCCAACTAACAGACAATACACCAACAATAAAAAGATTGTATCCCCTTAGACACATGATAAAAATGAAAGGAAAAATACACTCAATCAACATAAGCGCAAGCAAGCACATAACAAAAGCCCCTGTAAAAGAAGCAAAAGCAATAGAGAACTTCGGTCTTGAATCAGATGCCCATGCCGGCACAGAAATAAGACAAATCAGCCTCCTTGCCCAGGAAAGCATAGACCGCATGAAAGAAAGCGCAAAAATCAAACAAAAACAAATCACCCTAAACCCCGGCGACTTCGCAGAAAACATAACAACCAAAGATATAGACCTAAAACAACTAAAGATAGGCGACAGACTAAAAGCAGGAGACGAAGTAATCCTCGAAGTCTCAAAAATCGGAAAAACATGCCATGCCGGCTGCAAAATATACCAGGAACTCGGCGAATGCGTCATGCCAAAAGAAGGCATATTCGTAAAAGTAATCGTGGGCGGAACAATAAACCAAGGCGACACACTGCAAACACTAGACAACTAGCATCTGCCTTTAGAACTCAACTCACCCAAAAAACACTCATACAACTCCTTATCAAAACCAACTAAAAGCACCCGGAAACCCTCATTCTTCGAAACAAAATCAAGAACATCTAAAACCATCACATGCACAGCCTCACGTTTACCCACCCCTCCGACACCCGTGCCCATCCCAGGAAACGCAATCTCAAAAATCCCCTTCTTGCGAGCAACCCCAAGCGCCCCCAAAACCGCCCGACGCACATTCGAAACACCAACCCTCTCAGCAGGACCAACCATAGTAGGCGCATGAATCACAAACCGGCAAGGCAACCGCCCCGCAGTAGTCAAAACAGCAGACCCAACAGCAATAGGCGCATGCGCCATCGCCTCATCCTCAATAACCTGCCCCCCTTTCCTCTTAATAGCAAGCGCAACCCCGCCACCCATCGACCCCAAAGAATTAGCAGGATTAACAATAGCATCAACCTTAAGCGCACAAATATCCCCAAAAACAACAGAAACACAATCCATAAAAGACCAATATAAACCCAAAAAAATATTAATCTACTGCACCCCCGCAAAAACAAATAAAGATAAACCGCCATATGACAACACATGCCAAAAACATACAAAGAACTCAACGAAAAAATAAAAAAAGGACAAGCAGTCGTAGTCACAGCAGAAGAGATCATAGACCTGGTAGAAAAAGAAGGCATAGACGAAACATACAAAAACATAGACGTAGTAACCACAGCAACCTTCGGCACAATGTGCTCATCCGGCTGTTTCCTGAACTTCGGCCACTCCAAACCAAAAATAAGAATGACAGAAGCATGGCTAAACGACGTGCGCATATACACCGGTCTGGCAGCAGTAGATGCATACCTGGGCGCAACAGAACTCCAGCACAACGACCCTGAAAACAGGTACTTCCCAGGCGAATTCAAATACGGCGGCGGCCACGTAATAGAAGACCTGGTAAGCGGCAAAGACATACAACTCTTCGCTTTATCATACGCAACAGACGAATACCCCAGACGGGAACTAAGAACAATGATAAACATAAACAACCTCAACCAGGCAACCATGGTAAACCCAAGAAACTGCTACCAAAACTACAACGTCGCAGTAAACGCCCACAAAGAACGCACCATCTACACATACATGGGCCCCCTCAAACCCAACATGCAAAACGCAACATACTCATCGGCAGGCCAGCTAAGCCCCCTCCTAAACGACCCCCTATGCAAAACAATCGGCATCGGCACAAAAGTATGGCTCGCAGGCGCCCAAGGCCACATCTACTCCCAAGGCACCCAGCACACAACCGACTGCAAAAGAACAAAAAACAACGTCCCCGTAGAAGGCGCAGCCACCCTGGCACTAACAGCCGACATGAAACACATGGACAGCGAATTCGTACGCGGCGCAAGCATAAAAGGCTACGGCACAAGCCTCGCACTTGGAATAGGCATCCCAATCCCAATACTGGACAAAGAAATCCTAAAGGCAACATGCGTAAAAGACGAAGACATATACGCACCCATAATAGACTACAGCAGCGACTACCCCAAAAGACTATCAAACACAATAGCAAAAGTCAACTACAAACAACTGAAATCAGGACAAATCAAGATAGGCAACAAAAAAGTAAAAACAAGTTCAATGTCAAGCTACCCGAAAGCCAAAAAGATCGCATCAATCCTAAAAAAAGATATACAAACAGGCAAATTCACACTCAACGAACCCTACGAAAAACTCCCAGAAAACCAGCCATTCAAACAACTAGAAATAAGAGACAACAAAAAACAATAAACAGATGACAAAAAATGACAGCCAAAAAAGAACAAGACAAAGAAACAAAACATCCTAATAACCCTAAAGTTGGGAGGGTGGGGGCTCGAGGATGGACACCACCAAACACCAAGGGGGATATGAATAATAATGATAACAATAACACAGACACACAAAACAATATACAAGATAACACCAACACCCCCAATAACTTAAAAACAAAAAAATTCCAGCTCCGCTACCCGAAAAAAAGAATAAAAGACCCCACCATATACTACATCATAAAACACTACAACGTAATCCCAAACATCCTTCGCGCAAACATCACAGAAAAGCAAGTCGGCTTCATGATAATAGAACTTGAAGGAAAAGAAAAAAACATAGAAGACTCAATCACCTACCTGAAATCCCAGGGAATAAAAGTAAACACCTTCAAAACAGGCACACAACTAAACAAAAACAAATGCACACAATGCAGCATCTGCATCGCCCACTGTCCCACAGGCGCCCTCCACATACCAGACAAGAAAACAATGGAAATAGAATTCGACAGAGACAAATGCATAGAATGCAGAGCATGCATCAAAGTATGTCCCTTCGGCGCAATTGATGATCTAAATGGAAACCCAGACACTGACATATAAGACAAGCAAACTCAAAGTCATAACCGACAAAAAAGAAACAATCTCCACAATAGAAAAAGAACTCATAACCCAAAGAACACTGATAGAAACCTACGCAGACAAAGAATTTCTAAACTCACTGGCCCCCATAAAAACAAAAAAAGACGCACCACACATAATAAAAGAAATGGCCACAGCCGCAAAAATTGCCAAAGTCGGTCCCATGGCAGCAGTTGCAGGCACACTGGCAGAATTCTGCGCAAAAAAAGCAATAGCCCTCCACAACCCAAAAACACTCATCGTAGAAAACGGCGGCGACATCTACGCATACACAAAAAGCAAAATAACCATAGGCTTATTCTCAGGGCAAAACAAACTAAAAGACAAGCTATGCTTCCACCTGACAGACGAAAACACCCCAATATCAATCTGCTCATCATCATCCAATATGGGACACTCCCTGAGCTTCGGAAAATGCGACCTTGCAGTAATCCTCTCAAAAAAAGCAAGCATCGCAGACGCCCTCGCAACAGCAGCAGCAAACAAAATAAAAACCGAAAAAGACATAAAAAAAACACTTGAATGGCTCAAAAAAAAGAAACATTTCGAAGGCGCAATAATCATCAAAGACAAAAAAATCGGCATGATAGGAAACATCCCAAAACTAACAAAAAACCAGGACTCAAACCTGGAAACCAAAATCACAAAACTATAGACTCAATAACTGCCTCCCTTCCAGACCCACACAACCGCAAAGATAGGCATCAAAAAATCCGTCAAAAACATAACCGGCTTAATCCCGAACCTGTAAAAAACATAAGAAACACTATAAGATTCAAAAAACCCAAGCCCGTGAAGCGAAATACCAAGCGCCACCAGAACAAGCCCAACAACAGCAATATGCGGCCGGGAAAGAATCATAAGCACCCCTATAGCAAAAAAAATCAGCGCATTCACAATAAGAAGCGGATAACTCATAACAAAACCAAACCCTATCTCAGCAAACTTAAGATAACCGACACAAACAAACACAGCGCCAAACAAAAGCTCAAGCGCGCGCCAATTCAGAAGCGACCCCAGACTGAAATACATAATAAAATATAGGTCAAACCCAAATATAAATGCCTTAACAAACAACAACCCAAAACAAAAACGTTTATAAAACTTCGCACAGAAAGAGTATGTTCTTAAGAGGAGCACCACAAACAAATCACAACAACAAAAATACAAAACACACAATCCAGAACAAAGAATGCAAAACAGGGCTCACAAAAAAAACATATAAACCCCCGCAAACAATCAATCATACACTAAAAAAATATTCAAAAGGCGATGAAATGGCAAAAGGAACAAGAACAGAAAGAATCAAAGAAGCAGTAAAAGACCTGAAAAAAATAAGAAACATAGGCATAGCAGCCCACATTGACCACGGGAAAACCACCCTCACAGACAACCTTCTGGCAGGCGCAGGCATGCTCTCAGAAGAACTGGCAGGCACAGCCGTAAGAATGGACGCCGACAAACAGGAACAGGAACGTGGCATAACAATATACTCAGGCAACGTCTCAATGGTATATGATCACCACGGGGACGACTACTTAATCAACCTCATAGACACCCCTGGCCACGTAGACTTCGGTGGCGACGTCACACGCGCAATGAGAGCCGTAGACGGCGTAGTCGTAGTCGTATGCGCAGTAGAAGGCGCAATGCCCCAGACCGAAACAGTCCTGAGACAGGCCTTAAAAGAGCGCGTAAAACCCGTACTCTTCATAAACAAAGTCGACCGCCTCATAAAAGAGCTCCAGCTAACCCCCGAGCAGATGCTTGAACGCTTCACAAAACACATCACATCAATAAACAACCTCATAAGAAAATACGCACCCCCGGAACTCAAAGAAAAATGGCTCGTAGATGTCCAGTCAGGCAAAGTCGCATTCGGCTCAGCCTACAAAAACTGGGCAACATCCATCCCATACATGAAAAAGACAGGCACATCATTCAAAGATATAATCGACCTCACAAACAAAGGCGACGAAAAAGAACTCGCAAAAAAAGCGAAAATCCATGAAGTTATGCTCGATATGGTAATAAACCACCTTCCAGACCCAGAAGTAGCACAGAAATACAGGATCCCGAAAATCTGGACAGGCGACATGGAATCAAAAGAAGGAAAAGCAATGATGAACTCCGACAAAAGTGGCGAACCTATCGGCGTAGTCACAAACGTACTCCGTGACCCAAACGCAGGCATCGTCTCAACAGTGCGCCTATTCGGTGGCACACTAAAAGACGGACAGACAGTCCACCTTTCAACCGCACAGGCAGACACCCGCGTCCAGCAGGTCTCAGTATACGACGGCCCGAAAAGAATCCCTGTAAACGAGATGTGCGTCGGAAACATCATCGCAGTAACAGGTCTCGATATGGCATCATCCGGCGAGACACTCAGCGGCGCATCACATGAGATACCCCCATTCGAAGACATAAAACACATATTTGAACCCGTAGTAACCAAATCAATCGAGATAAAGAACATCAAAGACCTCTCAAAAATCATAGACATCCTAAGGATGCGCTCAAAAGAAGACCCGACAATAAGAGTAAAAATCTCCGAAGACACCGGCGAAACCCTCGTATCGGGTCTCGGCGAACTCCACATCGAAGCAAAAATCGAGCGCTTCATAAAAGAAAAAGGCATCCCGATCACAGTCTCAAAGCCCATAGTAATCTATAAAGAAGGTCTCCTAAAAGAATCACAGCAATTCGAAGGAAAAACACCAAACAAACACAACAAATTCTTCCTGAAAGTCGCACCGGTATCCGACGAGGTAAGAAAAGCACTCATATCCGGCAACCTGAGAGAAGGAAAAATCAGGAAACAGGACCAGCTTGAAGTAACAAACGCACTCGCAGACGCAGGCTACAACCGCGACGAGGCAAAAAAAGTAGTCGCAATCCAGAACGGAAACATACTCGTAAACCTCACAAGAGGTATAGTCCAGCTAAACGAAGTAATAGAACTCATAATCCAGTCATTCAAAGAAGTATGCAACGAAGGACCCCTCGCATCAGAACCAACATTCGGCCTGCAAGTAATGCTCATGGACGCAAAACTCCACGAAGACGCAATACACAGGGGCCCGGCGCAGGTTCTCCCTGCAGTCAAAAGCGCCCTCAAAAACTGCATGATTGACGGCAAAGCATCCCTCTTCGAGCCAAAACAGATACTAAGAATAGACAGCCCTCAGGAACACATGGGTAGCGTCGTAAAAGAAGTCCAGAACCGCCGCGGGCAAATCATGAACATGGAAGAAGAGCAGGGAATGAGCGTAATAACAGCCAAACTCCCTGTCGCAGAGATGTTCGGCTTTGAAGGCGCAATAAAATCCGCAACAGGCGGCAGAGGATTCCAGTCACTCATAGACATAGTATACGAGAAACTGCCAACAGAACTCCAGAACAAGATTGTCCTGCAGATCAGGAAAAGAAAAGGCATGAAAGAAGAACTCCCGCAAATAAAGCTGGAACAATAAAACAAACACAACCAATACACAACATTTATAAACTTAACCATCAAACCAATAATGTGACAACAGAGAACAAACACACCCGATTCTCTACCACATTTCACATAAAACTTTAAAAAACACAGAATCAATAATAAATAATATTAAACCCAATAAACAAAAATAATCATTATGAAAAAGAATAATATGATAACTGCGAGGTGTTAGATATGGCAGAAAAACCACACATGAATTTAGTAACAATCGGTCACGTTGACCAGGGAAAATCCACATTAATCGGAAGAATGTTATGGGACACAGGAAACGTTCCAGAACAGCAGATGAAAAAGATAGACGAAAAAGCAAAAGAGCTTAAAAAAGAATCATTCAAATTCGCGTTTCTGATGGACACAGTAAAAGAAGAAAGAGAACGCGGTGTAACAATCGATGTCATGCACAAGCGCTTCGACACAGCAAAATACTACTTCACAATCATCGACGCACCGGGCCACAGGGACTTCGTAAAGAACATGATAACCGGCGCATCACAGGCAGATGCAGCAATCCTCGTACTGGGCGCAAAAGACGGCGTCATGCCACAGACCAAAGAGCACGTCTTCCTGATAAGGACACTTGGCGTGAAAAGCCTCATCGTCGCAATAAACAAGATGGACGAAGTAAATTACGATGAAGCAGCATACACCAAAGCAAAAGACGACATAATCAAGCTTCTGAAAAGCGTCGGCTTCAAGACAGACGAGGTACCATACATCCCCGTATCAGCATGGACAGGCGAAAACGTAGCAAAGAAAGCAGAACAGATGACATGGTACAAAGGAAAATCAATGCTTGAAACCTTAGACGACTTAACATTACCGGAAAAGCCAACAGGAAAGCCACTAAGACTCCCAATACAGGACGTCTACACAATCACAGGCGTAGGAACAGTCCCCGTAGGTCGTGTAGAGACCGGCGAAATCAAATCCGGCGACAAACTCATATTCATGCCATCCGGCAAAACCGGTGAAGCAAAGAAAATCGAAATGCACCACGAAGAGATTCCAAAAGGAGAAGCAGGTGACAACATCGGCTTCAACGTAAGAGGTCTTGGAAAAGGCGACATCGCCCGTGGTGAAGTCTGCGGACTCGCAAGCAACCCGCCAACAGTAGTTGACCCAAGCGGCGAATTCACAGCACAGATAATAGTACTACAGCATCCAAGTGTGATGACAAAAGGATATACCCCGGTATTTCACATCCACACATCACACGTTGCATGTCAGATAACAGAAATCTTAAAAAAGATAGACCCAACTACAGGCGAGACAAAGGAAGAAAACCCTGACTTCATCAAGCCTGGAGATGCAGCAATCATCAAATGCAAACCAACCAAGCCAATGGTAATAGAAAAGCAATCTGACATCCCTCAACTCGCAAAATTCGCAATAAGAGACATGGGACAGACAATTGCAGCTGGTATGTGTATTGATCTTGTTGCAAAGAAATAAACAAAAGATTCTGTAATTTTGACATGCTTTATGAAAGACTAAAGTATGATACCATAGGTGAAATAAATTGCAAACCGCACGCGTAAAAATAACAAGCACAAACTACCAGGAACTTGAAGAACTGGCAAAACAGATAAAGCAGATAGCCCTAAAGTTCGGAGCGAACGTAGCAGGGCCAATCCCACTGCCGACAAAGAAACTAAAGATAACAACAAGAAAAGCCCCATCCGGCGACGGCACAGAAACATACGAAAAGTGGGAGATGCGCGTCCACAAGCGCGTAATCGACATCGGCACAAACGAGCGCGCCCTAAGACAGATAATGCGCATAGAAGTTCCTGACTCAATCAATATCGAAATAGAACTGCGCGAATAAACAGGCAGATTTATTTCACCAGTTTTAACTTTTTCTTTTCTTATTTTTTTCTTAACCAAAAACCAGCACAACCTTTAAAAAAAACATCATTCTAACAAAAGCATAAATATATGTCGAGGTCGCCTAGCTCGGTATGGCGCAAGCCTGGAAAGCTTGTGTTCGCAAGGACACGGGAGTTCAAATCTCTCCCTCGACGCCAACACCCTTTCAGAAAGAACATTATTACTCATTCTAAAACAAACACATATTTGAAATTTAGAGTCCATTAACAGACCATGCAAAAGAAAGACAACCATACCATCAAAAGAAAACCAATAATCGCAGTAATAGGCCATGCATCCAACGCAAAAAAAATACACACAGACATAGCCTTCGAAGTCGGCAAAGAAATAGCAAAATCAGGCGCAATACTTATCTGCGGCGGCAACCCTGAAGGCGTCCCAAACGCCGCAGCCAAAGGCGCAACTGAATCAGGCGGCATCGCAATCGGCATAACCCCAGAAGAATCCGAAAAAGACTCAAGCCCATATCTGACAATCCCAATCCACACAGGCCTAGGCTTTGCAAGAAACCAGATACTTGGCCTAACAGCAGACGCCCTCATCGCAATAGGCGGCGGAGTAGGAACATTCTGCGAGATGGCATACTCTTATGCCTACAAAAAACCAGTAATAGTAATAACCGGCCTCGGCGGTCTCCCCGAACAATACAAAGGAAAATACCTTGACAACAAAAAAACAATAAAAATACAGGAAGCCAAAACACCAAAAGAAGCAGTAGAACTGGCGCTCAAGCTCGGAAGACGATAACATGGACATAAAACCAATCACAAAAGAAGACACACAACAATTCGAACACGAATGGGAAGAATCAGACACACAAAAAGGCATAACATACCAAACCAGACACGTTATATTCGGCGCATTCAAAGACAACGAACTCACAGGCTACATCAAACTAAAAATTCGCGGAGGAGTCGCCAACCTCTCAGCACTCATAGTAAAAAAACACGCACGAAACACAGGCACAGGAAAAGCCCTCCTGGACCACTTCGAAACAATATCAAAAGACCACAACTGCCACAAACTAACCCTGAGAACCTCAGAAAAACACAAATCTGCCCTCGCCCTATACAAAAACAACGGATACACCACAGAAGCAACCCTAAAAAACGACAAAGACCACATCACATGGTACCAACTTTGTAAAGAAATACCCAACAACCAAAAACAACACAAACAACACATTCACATGATTGAGCGAAGCGAACCAGTGACCTAAACCAGAACACAGACAACACAGGTGTGCGCTTGAGCAAAGCGAAACGCACCTAATCGCCAGCCTTTTAGAAGGCTGAACCGAAGGTTTACGGTCGCTCTGATTGCCAGCCTTTCTGAAGGCTGAGATGATAAAATGCAAAAATACAAATACCTCGAACACACAGCAGACGCAAAATTCGAATCCTACGGAAAAACAATAGAAGAAGCTTACGAAAACGCAACATTAGCAATGGCAAACATAATAACAGACACAGAAACAATAGAGCCAAAAATAACAAAAGACATCTCAATCAAATCAGAAAACCTCGAATCCCTACTATACGACTGGCTCGAAAAACTAATAACCCTCTTAGAACTGGAAGGATTCCTCCTCGCAAAAGTAAAAATCAAAAAAATAAAAGAAATCAAAAAAGACACAAAAGAAGGAAAGATACACTACCACGTCCTGACAGCAACAATAGACGGCGACACATACAAACAGAAGTACGAACTAAAAACAGAAATCAAAGCAATAACCTACAATGACATGGAAATCAAAAAAAACAAAGACAATATCTGGACAATAACAGCAGTAGTAGATATATAAACACTAAAACAGACCAGTGACCTAAACCGAAGGTTTATGGTCGCTCTAATGATCAACCTTTTACAAGGTTGTCGCCGCCTTTCTGAAAGCTGTGACTCAACCATTCTGAAGGTTGATATAGTACCTACTCACCACACACTCTCCGAGTCAAATAATTCATACAATAAATATACCTGTCCCGAACCTGCTCCAGAAATTTCACACTTGCCAGCGAACCCCCTACAACCTCACCATAAAGCCATTTTATAGAAACCAACGAAGCCTCCAGACCCACCACATCAGCATCATTTCTAACAACAGAATCATAGGTCTTATTTGTAACAGCATACAACTCAAGCACCCTAACAACACGATTAATACTCCTATGCAAACCCGAACATCCCTTCAACGCAGGATTAACATCCAAAGCACCATAAAATCTCTGCACAGCAGGATAAAACTTCAAAGCATAAAATACATACCCTCCCCTATTAAAGAGATACATTATCCCCAACAACCCACGCAACAAAAAGTACGAAAAATACCCTCGCCTATCCAAATAATAAAACATCAATGCCAAAAAAATCATAAAAAACAAAAACTTAACAATAAAAAAAGCATTCTGTGCAAGCCAATCCTGCCCAAGCCACATATCCTCATCCACTGCCAATGAACTCTCATTCACACCAATAACAGCATCATCTGCGACA
>JAFCBW010000121.1 GCA_017610525.1 Candidatus Nanohalarchaeota archaeon
CTAATACGCTCCTAGAATATACACATTCAACTAAATACGACATATAGTATGTTGAGATATAAAGATATTTTCATCAAAAAATAACAATACAAAAAAATAAAATCATAAAACGATATCACCATAAAAAAATAACAATATAAAAATACAAAAAGACACAACAAAAAATAGATATTATAATATATAAATTACAAAATCTAACATGAAAATGTGAGAATACAACAATATAGAGATAACAAAATAGATACTAAAATATATATATCCGAAAATAACCACCCCTCATACAGAAAAAGCAAAAACAGCAACAGAAGAAAGAAAAAAGCAAATAACACCAAAAACTACCCCATAAAAACCACCATAATAGTGAGAGAGTTAAAAACCAGAAACAATTACAATAAACATACCAGAAAAGACCCCATACCCTACATGCAACAAGAAAGCCAGACAACCCCTATGCGCCACCCCAAAGCAAGAACATAAAAGAAAAAGCGCAATAAAATTGAGAGAGATACAAAAAACAACATTAAAAATTTCCCCATAACATCAAAAATACAGCAAACATATAAACAAGCTAAAATAACTATAGATAAGACAACACACAACCAAAGCCACAACCAACCACACCAAAGCGCTATTATATCGGTTCAGATACAACCAATATGCGATAAAAAAAGGCGATATCTTGAATGAAATCATTCTGGCAATAATACAGGCACTATGGTTCATATTCCCTGCATACATAGCAAACCCCGCACCAGTCATCATCGGCGGAAAAACACCAATAGACTTCAACAAAAAATTCCGCGACAAAAAGCCCATACTAGGCAAAGGCAAAACATGGCGCGGCACATTCTTCGGCATACTCGTAGGAACCGCAGCAGCATACCTCCAGATAATCATCCAGACCAGCTACGATCTCTCCGCACTCAACCTGACAGAAATGACACTAACCCTGGGCTTCCTACTGGCATCAGGCGCAATAATCGGCGACATCGTAAAAAGTTTCTTCAAGCGCCGCATCAATATCAAACGCGGAAACGAACTCCCCTTCCTGGACCAGCTGGACTTCCTCATAGGCGCATTCATCTTCGCATCCTTCGTAACAAAAATACCCCTGGAAACAATAATCATACTCCTCATACTCACCCCCGTAGTCCACCGCCTCGCAAACATACTGGCATTCAAGCTAAAACTAAAAAAAGTCCCATGGTAATGTGAGGATTAAGTGAGATAATTTTGAGCCTCAGCTCAAAAGCTTGAGATGAAATCTCATGATGACCACCAAAATCAACACAGAACACCACAAACCAGCAAAAACCCAAGCAAAAAGGAGAACAAACCACAAAATACTACCCGCGCTCTCACTCATATTCTCAATACTCGCATGCCACCAGTACCTGACAAACAGGCTCATAGAATCCGCACTCCTCGTAACCGCAACCAGCTACACAGAACACCGCGCAACAAAAGCACAAAAACCAGGCCAGACCCAGACAATCAACCGCCTGAAAGACATACTCATCTTCACAGGCATAACCCTAAACCCCAACATCCCAACAAACATAGGCTTCATCACACTAACAACAATAGTCCTCCTCCCCCACATCGCAGCCCGCATACACACCCTATCAAAAAACAAGATAACCTCACCAATAAAACGCACACATATCCACACAATACTAATAGCATCAACACTGGCAGAAATCCTGATCAGAGGTGCACTCACATATTCCCTCATCATCATAACCACGCTCACAATCTACTCATTCGCACACACACTAACAAGCGCACTAAAGACCAAAAAAACCGCACACTTACAGCAAAAAACAAAAATAAAAGCACAAATGTGAGAGTTCTTTTCCAAGAACCTTGACCTTCCCATCAGCAAGACAAACAGAAACTGCCACACACCAATACTTCTTTTCCTTGACAAGCCCACGGTTTAGACACAGTTACCCCTACAAATTTACGAACCTTACTATTTCGTAGGGTTAACTAAACGTCTCAATCTCTGCAAATACCAGCTCATGATAGACCCAAGCCCCGTAAGCCCGCAGACAACCTCGGTCCTCCCTGCGCGAACCTCATCCAGAATACTAGAAACATCGCGCTTGCAATCAACAACACTATAAGAATTCCCAATCTCGCCGACAAGATGCGCATCACTCGAAGCAACCATAGGAATCCCGCGATTCTTAGCCGCCCTAAAAGCCAGCCCATTACTAAAATACGTCCTCGAATTAAAAACCTCAATAGCATCAAACCCCGCACTCTTAACCTCACCCCGCACACCAGTAGGATGAAACACCAAAGAATAAGGATGCGCAGCAACAGCCACCCCCCCAAGCTCATGGATCTTCGAAACAGTATCCTTCGCACTCATCTTGCGCCGAACGACATCAGTGATACCGAGTCCAAGAATATCCCCATGCCTCGACTTAACCTCAATCCCGGGAACCACAAGCATCCCTGCCTTCTTCCCCACACGAACAGCATCAGAAACCGCCTCGCACGTATCATGATCCGTAACAGCGACACAATCAAGCCCAGCCTCCTTCGCACCGCAAATAACATCAGAAACCTCCATAAACCCATCATGCGAATACTTCGTATGCACATGCAAATCAACCTTCAACTTCATCCAATCACCATCCTGCATAAAACAAACATAATAATATAATACTACAATCAAAAACATATAAAAATCAATCACAAAAAACAAAAAAATGGAGGGGAAAGAAAATGGCATTTGACAAAAGTTTAGACAAAGAACAATTTTCAGAAACCAAAGAATTCGAGACAACAAAAATAACAGTAAGCGTATACGCATACAACGAAGGCATCCCAAAACTGCAGATATCGAGAGAAAACCTCAACTCAACCACAGGCGAATACACATTCAGCAAACTGGGAAGAATGCAAAAACCGGAAATAGAAGCGATCCTGCCGCTAATAACCAAAGCAATCGAACACATGTAACAAGATGACCACCCCCATCAGCGCAGGATCCACCACCTGCAAGAGCCTCTACAAATCATCCAGCGGACTGCGAACACTTTCTATCTGAAAAGCAGAGACATGAGTATAAATTTGCGTAGTCTCAAGTTTCGAATGGCCAAGCAGCAACTGGATAACCCTGACACTCACACCCCTCTCCAAAAGATGAGTCGCAAAAGAATGCCTCAGCGTATGACACGAAATCTTCTTATTGATACCTGCTTTTTTAAAAGCGCTCTCAAACACCTTCTGGACAGTCTTAACTGACAGCTTCCCATTTCTCCCCTCAAACAGGTACACACATCTATTAAAACTAACATAATGCCCCAAATCATCTGACAGACTCTCAGGCAACGGAACATACCGATCTTTATTGCCCTTGGCATCGCGGACCAGAACCATATCCCTCTCAAACTGGACATGCTCAGACTTCAGGTTCACAAGCTCAGACACCCGCAAACCCAACCCATAGATAGTCTTAAGCATCAACCTATGCTTCGGATTGCTAGGCGCGCCAACAATTTTAGAAACCTCTCCCTTAGACAGAACAACAGGCAACCGTTTTTCCCTCATCGGTCTTTTCACATATTTCACAATCTGAACACCGCAAGTCCCAAAGAAAAACTTCAGTGAACTTATTGCAAGATTGAGCGTAGTATTAGTATATCCCTTATCCTTCAGATGCGCAAGATAGTTTTTAACATCACCCTCAGCACAGTCTTTTGCATCCTTCTTAGTAAATCTAAAAAAACCATTCACAAAAGAAGAATAAGATTTTTGCGTCTTCCTGCTAAACCCACGCGCCTTCATCTCAACCTCAAAGCGCTCAATATCTTTCCCTCTTTGTTCGTCCATAACATCTTATATGCCCATAAAGTATATATAAGTGCGCATATAAGATGTTAAGTTCAATTCACTGCTCGCGATTATTAGATAATCCCCTTGATGCGTTGGTTAAGAAACCATCCTCTATCCCCCGCCCACCCAA
>JAFCBW010000019.1 GCA_017610525.1 Candidatus Nanohalarchaeota archaeon
AAAGAGAGGACGTGTTAATGCAGCAGGGAATGTGAGATATAATGGTTGGCAAAAAGAAATAGATTATGATAATATACTTCAAATGACGGCACAGGATGTCTTGGAAAGTGCAGGTTATAATGAAGAATGGCTTGGTTTTGATCCGAAATCAATAATCTCAACTACAGAAATAAGCCCTCAATCAAAGGAGATAACCGAAGCACAGCATGATGGGTACAGGTACGGTGACTCAAGATCGAAATGGGGCTATTATAGTAGGAATACAGAATCGGGGTTGCCTCTTTCAACAGAGTTGATAGATGAGGTAGTATATCATGTTGACAATGCCTTTATGGAAAATGAATTGCCGATAGGTCCTGATGGGAAAGCGCAGTTGATGATGGATGGAGATAAAATAGCTAAAATTACTCTTGCGGTTCAGGAAGAACCGACTTCTTCTCATGATGAAATCGTGGGACAGGTAAAAAAATACCTTTATGATATACTGGGTGATAGTCTTTGTACTGATGCGAAGGTAAATGTGAATACATCCGGTAGTTTTGTGCATGGTGGTCCTGCATGTGATAAAGGGCAAAGCAATACAAAATCCGGAGTATATGCCCAAAGCTTTCCTTCACTTGGCGGGGGACCTTATGGTAAAGATATTTCAAAGGCGGAAGTTCTCCTTCCGATACAGGCTCATTTGATTGCCAGAGGATTGCTTGGGGAATATTCTGATTCTGATGTGTGTATTGTGCTTCTGGATGCATCTATTGGTACCGATCTACCAGATATTCAGGTATATTTTGATGATAATGCTTCACCTGATAAAGATGCTGTAATGTCTGTAAAGAATAATTTACGTGATTTCCTTGAGCCTCATAGGGTAATTGAGGATTACCTGACTAAACCGGAGATATATGATTCAATAGCAGAACATGGTTTGCTTGGCGGGGTTTTTGGGGAGAAATACCTGCCTCCTTTCAGGATTTAGCGCGCAAAAACATATAATACTTCGGCGCGAACATATTATCTGGTGATGAAAATAAAATCTAAGCGCATTCTTGTAACTTCTGCTCTTCCTTATGCTAATGGGTCGCTTCATATGGGGCATCTGTGCTCTACTTACCTGCCGGCTGATATTTTCGTAAGATATCATCGGCTTAAAAAAAACAATGTGGTCTATGTGTGCGCTACTGATGAGCATGGGACGCCTATTGAAATCAATGCCAAGAAAGCAGGGCTTAAGCCAGAGGAGTTTGTGAAACGATATAGGAAAGAGCATGCGCGGGATTTTAAGGATATGGGTGTCAGTTTTGATATTTTTTATCATACGCATTCTGATGAGAACAGGAAGATGGCGTGTGAGTTCTTCAAAAGAGCGCAGGAGAAGGGCGCGATATATACAAAGGAAGTAGAGCTTATGTATTGCCCGGAGTGCGCGCGCTACCTGCCTGATAGGTTTCTTAAGGGGACTTGCCCCAAGTGCGGGGCAGAGGACCAGTATGGGGATTCGTGTGAGAAGTGTGGGGCAACTTACCAGACTAGTGAGCTTTTGGGTGCTTATTGCGCTGTGTGTCATGGGAAGCCGGAGAAGCGCGTGCAGGAGCATTATTTCTTTCGGCTGGTTCAGTATGAGAAGGAGCTTAAGAAGTGGCTTATGGGTAATAAGCACATACAGAAGGATGTGAAGAACTATGTGCTTAACTGGATAAAGGACGGGCTGAAGGATTGGGATATCACGCGGACAGGGCCTTATTTTGGGTTTCTTATACCGGGAGAGGAGAATAAGTATTTTTATGTGTGGCTTGATGCGCCTATCGGCTATGTTTCGTCTACTGTGAAGTGGGCGAAGATGAACAATGGAAAATGGGAGGATTTCTGGCTTGATGAGAGTACTGATATATATCATTTTATCGGGAAGGATATTGTTTATTTTCATTTTCTTTTCTGGCCTGCGCTGCTTATGGCTGCGGACTTTAATCTTCCTTTGGATATTCCTACGAGGGGATATCTTACTGTGGATAAAGACAAAATGAGCAAGTCGAGAGGTACGTTTATTCTTTTGAGGGACTATCTCAATCGATTTCCCTGTGATTATCTGCGGTATTTTCTTACGTCTGTTACTGCGAATAATACTACAGATACGGATTTCAGCTACAAGGAGTTTCAGGTGAAGGTGAATAATGATCTCTCAGATACGTTTGGGAATTTTGTGCATCGCACGCTTACGTTTGTGAAGAATAATTTTGATTCCAAGGTTCCGGTTTTTGGGAAGCTAAACAAAGCTGATAAGGTGTTTGATGCGAAGATTGATGGTCTGGCGAAGGATGTTGGTGGATTGATTGAGGATGTTGAGCTTAAGCGGGCGCTTGAGGTGATTATGGAGTTTTCGCGGGAGTGCAATAGGTATTTTAATTCGAATGAGCCGTGGAAGGCTGTGAAGAATGATAAGGCGCGGGCAGGGACTGTCTTGTATTTGTCTGTGAAGGCTGTGGGTATGCTTTCTGTTGTTCTTGAGCCGTTTGTGCCTTGTATCTCAAAGGAGCTCCAGGGTGTGTTGGGTATAAAGAATACGCAGTGGGGGCGGATTTCTGTGAAGAGCGGCATGAAGATCAAGTCCCCTAAGCCGCTTGTTGTGAAGGTCACAGATGATGATATTGCTGAGGATCCATTTAGTGCGCTTGATCTGCGGGTTGCTAAGATATTGTCTGTGAAGGATCATCCAGATGCAGATAAGCTTTATGTGATGACGATTGATATAGGTGATGAGAAGCGCCAGCTTGTGGCTGGATTGCGCGAGCACATCAAGAAGGAGGATCTTGAGGGGAGGAATGTTGTTGTGGTTTCGAATCTTGAGCATGCCAAGATAAGGGGTGTGGAGTCGCAGGGTATGGTTCTTGCGGCGGATAAAGGTGAAGATGTTGTTGTGCTGGATGTAGGTGATTCTAAACCCGGTGAGAGTGTGGTTGCTTTTGGGGTTGCCAAGAAGCCGGCGGCGGGTCTTAAGTTTAATGATTTTTTGAAGATTGAGATGACGGTTAATGGAAAGGGTGAGATTGCGTATAAGGATACTGTGCTAAAGACTGAGTCGGGGAAGATTGTTAAGGCAGATATTTCTTCTGGGGCTAAGATAAGGTGAAGATTTGCAATGTCTTATTTGAAGATGTGACAAATAACTTTTTAAAGGTTCAGGTTGAAATAATCTGGTGTTCTATATAGGGATGTAGTGATTATTATGGGATTAAGACCAGCAAGGATTTATAAGGATTTTAAGAGACCATATACCCGCAGGGCTGTTAAGGTGCACCGCAAGTCGTATATCAAGGGTGTCCCAGGCAAGAAGCTAAATAATTTCAATATGGGTAACCTGACTGGTGAGTTTGAGCATAGTGTGCATATTGTGATTGAGAAGGATTCACAGCTTAGGCATAATGCTTTAGAGGCGTGCCGTGTGGCTGCTAATGCTTATATCAAGAAGAATGTTGAGGACAAAGGTTATTTTTTGAAGGTTCGTGTTTTTCCGCATCATGTATTGCGTGAGCATGCCCAGGCGGCTATTGCGCAGGCAGACCGTTTCTATCAGGGTATGTCGCACCCGTTCGGGAAGCCGACGAGTACTGCGGCAAGGGTCAAGAAGGGGCAGCCGATTATGACTTTGAGGGTTGATGCCGGCGATATTGTTGCTGCGAAAGAGGCGTTAAGGCGCGCAGGGGATAAGCTGGGTGTGAGAAGCAGGATTCTGGTTGAGTAAGTTTCTTTTTGTTTGAGAATGTATGTTTTTTTGCGGGTTCTTAGATTTTTGCTGGTTCTTTGTATCTTAATGTGTGTGTTTCTTGTGGCTGTTCTGGTTTGGATATTTCAGTTGTTTCTTTTGGTATGTTCGGGTTGAGTGTGTTTCTTGCTATTACTTCGAGTTGTGCCAGTGATTTTATCATGCCTTCGAATGATTCCTGAGGGGAGTCGTAGGGGCTGAAGTATTTGTGGACGTCGCCGTCTGCCCAGTGTTTTGTGCAGCAGTAGTAGAGGTGGTCGGATGTCTGGAGTGAGCGCCATATGTCCAGGAGATGTTGGTTGTTTGTCTCTTTTACGATGTCGCCGACTCTTTCGAGTTCGCTGAAGAGGAGGCGCTGCATGTTGTTGCCTAGCCATGCGGAGGTGTCGCGTTCCATGTCTGCCCATGAGATTGTGCTGAATTCGTTTACGGATATTGTGCCTCTTTTGGGGTATTTCTGGATTGTTTCCGATGGTGTGAGAAATTCTACGTGGTCCCATTTGAGTATCTCGTAGGGGAGTTGTTTGAGGAAGTGGAATATGCCTGTGTCGTGCCATTGGTGTTCGCCGAATGTCTCGTAGTCCATGAAGAGGTTTATTGTCTCGCCCTGGCATGCGGCTATCCAGTTGGAGTATTTTTCGGCGGTTACTGGCCAGTGTTTGAACCATCTTGCGGAGAACCTGTATGACATGTCGTCGCTTAGGGAGTAGTGTCTCAGGAGTATTGCGAGGTTTGAGTTCGGGGGGTGGTATATGTGTTCGGGTGATTTCCAGCCATCGAGTATCCACTCAATTCCTTCTGCAAGCATTCCTATGTAGCCCATCTTTTCTACGGTTTCTGCTATGCGGTCGTTGTAGAGGAGTTCTGTGTTCCTGAAGACTTTTGGCTCGACTCCTAGTATTTCTTTTATTTTCTGGTGGTTTAGTTTTGCCTGTTCTGCAAATTCCGGCCTTTGGGTGTCTTTGCCCCAGAATGCGGATAGTGAGTGGTAGTATGTCTCGTTGAGGAATTCGACGCAGCCGGTTTTTGCGAGCTGGACGAAGGTTTCGAGTACGTTTTTGTCGAAGCGCTCCAGTGATTCTATGAAGAGGCCGGGGAGTGAGTATGATATCTTGAATTGTTTTTTCTGGCTTTTGTAGAGGTCTATCTGCTCGAGCATTGTCTGGTTTGCAGGGTAGTAGCATTTTTCCGAGACTTTTTTGAGGACTTCTTTGTTTTTTTTGTCGTTGAAGATTGCGCGCTCTAAGTCTTCTGGGGTTTTGCAATCTCTTGTGTTTATGTTGTGGCCGGCTTTTATGCGGCGGGGTTGGTGTACCTGAAAATAGAAGCAGACTGAGGACATAGTATTTGTTGTGTTTTCTGGATTATTTATAGTTTATTGTTTTGATGCAGAGTTTTTTGTTTGTTATTTGCGCAGATTGACAAAACTGAGCACAGAGTCTTCTTTTTTATCGGGCTTGATGATGAGGATTGATAATTTACAGGCTTTATTATTTTACATCATCGAGCAATAGCGCTATCTGTTCCGGTGCCGGCAGTTGGTCTTTCAATTCTTTTGGCAGGGTTAAGACAACCTGATATGCTGCGACGCCTATTGGCTTATTGGATTCTTTCAGTGCGTATTCTACTATTGTCTTGTCTTTGGATTTGCACAGGATAATGCCTATGGAAGGATTTTCATCTTCCATTTTTACTTTGTCATCCAATGCAGCAAGATAAAATTGCATCTTGCTTACGTATTCCGGGATGAATTCGCCGATTTTCAGTTCGAGTGCTACCAGACATTTCAGGTGGCGATGGAATAACAAAAGGTCAATGAAATACTCTTTGTTGTTGATATTTAGGCGATATTGGTTGCCGATGAAGGAAAAGATTCTTCCCATTTCGTGCAGGAACGGCTCAATTTTCTGAAGAGCAGCCTGCTCAAGCTGGCGTTCACTATGCTTATCTCCAAGTTCAAGGAAGTCGAATGTATATTCGTCCCTGACTGCGAGTTTTGCCTGATTGCGTATTTCAGCAGGAAGTGTTTGCTCGAAGTTGGTCTGGTTAAGGAGTGTTTTCTCATATGTCTGGTTCTCTATCTGGTGTATCAGCACGTTCTTGGTCCAGTCGAGTTTGCGGGTCATGCGGATGTAATATTCGCGCTCGGTGTCGTCTTTGCAGCGCCCCATTATGAGGATGTTATGACTCCAGCCAATTTCTCGCACCAATGGTGCGAGTTTTGAGTTGTTTGAATATGACTGGTAGAATGTCTTTATTCGCCATAAGTTTGATGCTGAGAAACCACTGATTCCTGGAAACTCTGTCTGTATGTCTTTTGCTAGTTGTTCCACTACTGATTTGCCCCATGTTTTTCCTTCCTGACGTTCGAGAATCATTTGTCCGATGTCCCAGTAGAGTGAAATAAGTTCCTTGTTGACTGCTTTCAGTGCCTCGTACTGGGCTGATAGGATGCGCTGCTTGATGTCTTTTAGGAGAATTGTGTAGTCTTTTTGAATAAGTTCAGTCATATTACTCCCTGCCTCTGACGGTCTTGTTCTTAGAATATCTGTACTACTATGCTCTAATCAACTTGCTACACTATGATTTTTTCTTTTGGTCTTTCGGTGGGCTTAGTGTGGGGTGGTTGCCTGCGCTTATGTCTTTTGGGGGAGTTATCTCGCCTTTGTCTTTCAGGTCTTTTAGTTTTTTGCCAAGCTGGATTACGAATGTTTTTGTCTGTTCTCTCAGCTGGTAGATGTCGCGTTCAGGTATTGCTTTTGCTTTGCCTTTTTTGATTAGCGTGAGGTTTTTTGTGAGTGTTGTGAACAGTTCTGTGTATTGGTCTTTCAGTTCAGGGAAGTTGTTCTGCATGATCTGGGGCAGGTCGTTTAGAGATTCAGGAGGCTTGACGCCGATGTATTTCAGGGCGCCTACGTTGGCTTTGAGGAATGTCTTGTAGGTTTTCATGAGTACATTTGATTTGCGCCTCTGTTCCAGTTCCTTGATCAAGTCCTGCATTCTTTTTACGAACTCGTTTGTCATCTTCAGGTGCTTGTCTACTTCTGAGCCTATTCCTTCCAAATCTTTTCCTTTCTTGTGCTCGATCTCTTTTGCGAATTTGCGGATGTTTTCTGCGTCCTGCACATAGCGGTCTTCCAGAAGTTTTTCTTTTACAAAGGATTCGTCAAGGGCGCCCGGAACATCTTCTTTGTTCTGGGGCATGCGGCCTATGTACATGAGGGCTGCGTTTCCTGCTGTTGCCATTGCCTGCTCAAGATAGTGGCCTGCGGATTTTACTCTTGATTCTGCGTAGTCGACGAATTGCGGGGCTGCGGAGATTTTTTTCTGGACAGCTTCCTGGGTCGTCGGGATTTTGCCACGCTGGAGCATTCTTTTTGCGGGCATGAAGATGCCTACGTCAAATACAGGGACTCCTGAGCGAAGGATTGCTATGAGGACAGGTTCTGCGGTTCTGAGGTTTTCCCAGAATTCTGTTATGAACATGAATGCCTGAAGGGTAATGTTTTTGTCTGTGTCTTTTGCGATTTTGAGCATCTCGTTCCAGATGCGGTCTTTGACTTCCTGGGGGATTTCCTGCTCTATCTTGGTGTCGTCCATGATTACGAATATGTCTATGTCTGATGTTTTCTTTTGTTTGCCTGTGGCTGTTGAGCCATAGACCACCACTGCTTTTACACTGCGCTTGAATTTTTCGATGAGTTTTTTTGTGAATTTGTGGGCGATCTTGAATCTTTTTTCCTGCTCTTTTTTTTGTTCTGGTGACATTTGCGGGGCTGAGCCTTTTTTTTGTTCCGGGGTTGGCGGCTGAGAGGTTGCTTTTTTTGTTGGTTTGGGTATTTTTTTGATGTTTTCCGGGGTTGGGGTGTCTTTTGTTTTATTTGTCATAGCTTATCGCCTTTTTAGAAGTATATAGATTATTTGGATTATTGGACTATATATAATTAATTGTCCTGTTTTGTGATTTGGGACTGGTATTTCGGGTGTATGCTTAGTTTTATTATGTTTCTTAGGAGGATTTGTGTGAGTAGCTTGTTTTTGAGGTCTTTTTCTATCTGTTCTTTGTATTTTTCTGCTGTGGATTGCCTGAATTTCCTGTGGCTTTTTAGGTAGTGGCCTGTGTGCTCTTCTGCGATGAAGTGGGCGAGCATGTCTTTTTTTGAGTTAATGAGGAAGTTGAGTGTTGTTGTTCCGTATGTCTTTTTTATTTTGTTGTATTTTGGATTTTTTGGGCAGGGGGTTATTTTGCAGGCTGTCGGCTTTATTTCGTGGATTGAGCAGAGGTTGTCTTTTAGGAAAGGGCATGGGTTTTGGTTGATTATGTAGGTTTTTTCGCCCCCGTGATCTGTTAGTTTCAGGTATTTTTGGACGAATCTTTCGGGGGTGGTGTTTAGGTGAGTGCTGATTGTGAAGATGTCTGTGAGGTTTATCGGGATTTTTTGGGTGGTGCAGCATTGGCCGCATTTTTCGCATGTCTGGTTTTGTATTGGCATGGGGTATCTTTCCTTTTTATTTTAGGCATATGCCGTAGCTTGCGCTGAATGTGTCGTTAGGGTTCAGTATTATGAGGCCTTCTTTGTTGTTGAAGGCGTCTGTGCTGCATGTCATGGGCTCTATTGCGATTGATGTTCTTTCTGGTGGGATGAATACCTGTAGGTAGTTGTATTTTCTGTTCCCTGTTTCCTGCCAGATTATGATCTTGATGTCCTGTTTTTTGTCGTGGAGTTCTGTTTTTGCTATGCCTTCTTTTTTTGGGAGGATGAATCCTGTGTCGAGTTCTTGTTTTTTGATTTGTGCTGGCTCTGAGAATTTGGAGAATATTTCTTTTTTGCCTGTTGGTATCATTTTTTTGTTTACATTGATTTTTGTTTTTGAGGGGAGTTTTAGCATGAGGTTGTCGATTTTTCCTTCTGTTTTGAAGTAGGGGTGCCAGCCGTCGCCCATGGGTATTTTTTCTTTTCCTGTGTTTTTGACTGTTGTTGTGCAGCTGATGCCTTTTTTGGTCAGGGTGTATTTTATTTTTAGCTGAAATTCAAAGGGGTAGGCGGGTGTTTCTTTTTTGTAGTTGTATTGCAGCTCTGCTTCTGCTGATTGCGCCTGGGTCTTTGTTTTTTTGATTTCGAAATTTTTGTTGTATACGAGGCCGTGGATTGCGTGGTTCTGCGCGGGAAAGTTTACTGGCAGGCTGTATGTTTTTTTTTGGAATGTGTAGGTTGCGTTGTTTATCCTGTTTGGGTATGGGAATAGTTTTCTGCTTTTGAACCATCTGTTTTTGGCGAGGGCGTCATAGGTTTTGTCGCCGTCGATGATTGAGTGGCTTTTTTTGTTTTTTGTGAGGATGAGGGTGTTTAGGTTTGCGCTGAATTCGGGTATTATGCATGCGCATTCTTTTGTTTCTGTGTTTAGTAGTTTTAGTCTGGTGTATTTGGCGAATCTTTGTTTTTGTATTTTGAACATTGAGTAATTGATGGGTTTCAACCTTATAAAAGGTTGGCGATTAGAGCGACCGTAAACCTTCGGTTTAGGTCACAGGCGCTTTGCTTGGGCACTGACTTTTTTGTTTTAGTGGGTTCGGTTACTGGTTTGCGTTGCTTGAGTGCGCGAATGATATGTCGGTTATGGATTTACTCAATAGAATCGTAATCATAGTACTGTTTTTGTGTTTTTGTTTGCATATATTTGGGTTTTTTTATGTTGTATTTATAAAGTTATTGTTCCATACTATGTCTGAAAGAAAGGGAAACAGTTGTTTAGATATTTTTTCTCGATTATCCAATATGAGTGGTTGAGTGAAATTTACTAGATTGTTTATAAAATAAGATATTTGTTCATAATATAAGATATTATGTTTAAATTGTGACTGTGTGGCTTGGTGCTGTGCGGTTTGCAATATGTCAGACTGTTTCTACTTAAGTATATGGAATTGTGATAGATTATGGAATGTTTTAAAAAGTTAGGCCTTATTGAGCCGTTGATAAAATCAATAGAGGAGCAGAGGTTCACTGAACCAAGTGAAATCCAGAGGGAGGCAATTCCCCTTGTTCTTGAAGGACGAGATGTTATTGCTGGATCTGCAACAGGATCAGGAAAAACGCTAGTGTTCGGCGCTGGGATTATCCAGAATTGTTCTAAAGGTAGGGGTATCCAAGCATTGGTGCTGACACCTACCCGTGAACTTGCTGAGCAGGTTGCTGAATCTTTGAGAGGTTTTTCGAGGTATAAGCCGCTGAAAACAGTTGCTGTTTATGGTGGTGTGGCGATAGGCCCACAGTTCAGGGACCTGAAAACTGCTGATGTTGTGGTGGGTACGCCTGGAAGAATTCTTGATCATATATCAAGAAGGAGCATCAACCTGACTCGCGTCAAGATACTTGTTTTTGATGAAGCGGATAGGATGCTTGATATGGGGTTTATCAGGGATGTTGAGAAGATTAGTAAGGAGTGTCCCCACAATAGGCAGACGCTTTTGTTTTCAGCCACTATTTCAGGGGATGTGGGTCGTCTTTCCCAGAGATATATGAGGGATCCTGTTGAGGTCTCTGTGGAGTCTTATATTGATTCGAGCAAACTTGAGCAGGTATATTATGATGTGCCTGATAACTTGAAGTTCTCGTTGCTTGTGCATCTATTGAAGGAGGAAAGTGCTGCGATGGTCATGGTTTTTTGCAATTCGCAGAGAAACACGGATTTTGTTGCAAGTAATCTTAAGAATTGCGGGATTGATGCTCTTGCTATACATGGTGGGTATTCACAGGATAAGAGGACCCGCGTCATGAAGCAGTTTAATGCACAGAAGAGAGTATATGTGCTGGTATGTACGGATGTCGCTGCAAGAGGCCTTGATATCAAGGGTGTTTCGCATGTGTATAATTATGACATCCCGAGGGAAAGCAAGACTTATATCCACAGGATCGGAAGGACTGCAAGGGCCGGTGAGGAAGGCAAAGCGATAAATATTCTTTCTGAGAGGGATTATGATAATTTTACCAAGGTTATGCGTGACCGCTCGCTGAAGGTTGAGAGAGAAGAGACGCCTCAGGTCGAGAGGGTGAAGATTCAGGTTATGGATAAGCCGGATAGGTCTAATCGTGGGAGAGGCGGTTCCGGACGTTTTGGCGGTTCCAGAAACTCGGGAAGTTCCGGAGGATCCAGAAGTTTTAGGGGTTCTGAGGGCTCGAGGAGTTCCGGTGGATCGAGAAGTTCCGGTGGTAACAGGAGCTCGGGAAGTTCCGGCGGGTCCGGAGGTTCGAGAAGTTCCGGTGGTTCGGGACGTTTTGGCAATAAACACCGTAGGAATAGCGGGAGTAGCAGAGATAGTGGAAAGTCCCAGGGTCGCGGAAGATATAATTGATTGTTTGGATTGTAATTTTCTTTTTTTGAAGTTTCGATGCTTGTGATGTGTATTGTAACTTTGGGCTTAAACGAAGATGCGAAGCGGAGCAATTTGGAGTCCCATAAATATGGATGCGAAAAATAATGGATAGTATGTCAGCTAAAATTGGGAAAGATGAAGGTGTGAAACAAGATAAAAAGATAACAGTGTTGCAGGTGGCAACCCTTAATCAACCAATCAGTTCGGATCTTGGCTATGGCCCTATAGAAACAGTCATTTATAATATTGATAAAGGACTTCATAATTTAGGTCACCGTTCGATTGTTGCCTGTTCAGGTGATTCCAAGGTTACCGGCGAACAATTCGTGACTGTCGAGCGAAGCTTCGGTGAGTACTGTAGCGAGGATACTCCGGAGAAGCGTAAAAGCATGCATCTGCACCATTTTAAGGTATTGGAAAGGGCATATGATGGTAACCTCGACATAATTCACTTACATGATGCAGCAATTGTGGAGCGTATTTATAAGGGGATATTCAAAAGCCCTGTGCCAATCGTGATGACCTTACATATCCCCTCCCATGACAAGGGATCTTTCAAGCAGTGGTCTGAAACATTGACATCTTCTTCTGGGATGTATTTTGTCCCGATAAGCGAATATCAAAAAAGACAG
>JAFCBW010000122.1 GCA_017610525.1 Candidatus Nanohalarchaeota archaeon
CCTCTTGTTGTTTTGTTGCTTTTCTCATAAACTGCGTTAAAATAGTATGGTCTCGTCATATCGATTATGATTTGCTAAACAAGTACGAAAAAAGATTTTTATTGAGTTCTTTGCATAGTCACAGTCCCATCTTCATTGCGCTATATAGTGCTTTTACGTTCGCTTTTGTGTTGTAGCACCCATCTTTTGTCAGGGGGACGCCGTATACAGGAACATTTAGCGGTGCTAGTGAGCGCATCACTTTATTCAGTTCATAATCGCATGCCAGCAGCAATATGCCATCAAACTTATCGCGTTTTACAACGTATTTGACAGCGGAAGAGCCAGTCAGGATATACAATCTGATGCCCATATCCTCTGCTGTTTTTTTTATTTCTGTGAACAGGCATTTGCCGCATGATTTGCACTGTATGCCGTCCCGCGCGCTTGAAGCAGGACAGTCAAGTGATCTCATGCAATGCGGCGCAAGAAGTATTCTTTTCTTGGTTTTCATATACTTTTTTTTACTTGCCATGTTCTTCAGCCCAACCATGATTGCATCAAGCTTTTTCGTATTTCCAAATCTCGCATAGATTGTTTTTAAGGGCATATAGAAAAAATCAAGAACGTCTGCAGAGAAGGAGTATAGTATCACTCTTCTTTTCAGTGCAATGTATCCGACAAACAGGGACAGTGTCACTAAAACTACAGCAATCCACACACTGTAAACAATTATCTTTCCCAGCAGTTCATACATCATCAGAACACAACCTCATCTTTTCGATTACATCATCTACATTTACTGCTGTGTTAAAGCACCCGTCTCTTGTAAGCGGCACGCCCTGTACAGGGACAAATGGCGAAAGATCATGCATGGACTCATTCAGCTCGTTGAAACAGGCAATGCCAAGAGCAACTTTTGGCTTATCCACTTTCATGATTTTCTTAACGAAGCTCCCGCCAGGTATGATATACAATTTATAGCCGTATTTCTCACATGCCTTCTTTATGCGGGTATAATCACACTTGCCACAGCCAAGACATTTATATCCTGTTATCGGGTCGCAGCGGGCTTTGCATTTAGGATCTCTCATGCATTGTGGCCCAATCAGTGCCTTATTTTTCTTATGCGCTATAAACCTATCCAAATTAACTGCGTTTCTGATCTCTATCTGTATCTCGTCTATTATGGTGCTTCGAATCGAAAATATTCGGCATATCTGTTTTGCGGGGGAATATAGCAGATCGAGTATGAATAATACGAAGTTTGGGAAGAGTATTTTCTTTTTTTTGAAGGAGTAGGCGCCGAGACTCATGGCTATTAGTAGTATTAGAAAGATTATGAGGGAGAGGTAGACAGCAGCTTTGCCTATGAGTTCGTATGGTATTATCATGGGTTCTTTATTTTTACTGAGTTTTAAATAATTGAGGGGTTTATTGTTTCTGCAGGGATTTGTATGTCTTTTTCATGCCGGTCTTGAGGTCGTATTTTGGGTTGTAGCCCAGTTCTTTTTTTGCTTTTTTGATGCTGACTGTTCTGTTTCTTATCAGCCGGTCTATGCTTGAGCGCATCTTTGTTACATTGGGTTTTTGTTTTAAAATTTTGCATTTTGTTTCGTGGAACAGCGCCATGGTTTTTATGAGGGCTATGGGGATGTGTTTTTTTGGTTCTTTTGCGCCGATTGTTTCTGATATTATCTTGTATGTTTCCAGATATGTGTGTGCTTTGTTGTCTGCTATGTGGTATGTCTGGTTTTTTGCTTTGTCTTTTAGCATGAGGGTCAGTGCGCTGCATGCGTCTTCTATGTAGACCAGATGCCAGTTATTGCTGCCGTTTCCGATTACAGGGTAGCCTTTTTTTGCGGCCATAAATATCTGGTTCCAGAACTTGTTTGGGCCGTAGATTATTGTTATTCTTGCGATTGTGTATGGCAGTCCTGATGTTTTTATGAGTTTTTCGCATTCTGCTTTGCTTTTTTCGTATCTTGTGGTCGGGTTGTATGGCATGTCTTCTGTTGCAGGTGTTTTTGTGTAGCCGAGGACGCCTATTGAGCTTGTGAATAGGAGGTGTTTTATTTTGTTTTTTTTGCATGCGCTTATTACATTTTTTGTGGTCTCTATGTTTTGTTTGTACATTTTTGGGTTGCTTTCGTCGAGGTTTGCGGCGAGGTGGTAGACTGCGTCTATGTTTTTGAGGGCGCGGTTCAGTTTGTCTTTGTCGTTGATGTCTCCTGTGATTTGTTCTGCGCCTATCTTTTTGATAGACTCTGATTTATGGCGTGAGTAAACGATTACTCTATGTCCTTCCCGGAGAAGTTTTTTTGTGAGGCAGGTGCCAAGAAACCCGGTGCCGCCTGTGATTAATATGTTCATGGTTATCGGCCTGCGAGTGCGCCTATAAGAAATGCGATTATTCCAAGGAACATTCCTATTTTTACTGTTTTTTGCGCTTTTTTCGGGTCTTTTAATATTGTTGAGTAGAGGAGCACTGTAATGCATGGAATTACTGAGATTATGTAATTGTTTGTGAATATATGGTGGGTGTAGGGTATGATTGCGCTTGCTGCGCCTAAAATTACAAATATGCGCGCAAGGGTCATTGATGTTGTGGTTCCTATAAGTATTGGCAGTGTCTTTGCGCCGAGGGCTTTGTCGCCTTTTGTGTCTTCGATGTCTTTGTATATCTCGCGGCCCATTGTTGCCAGGAAGGCAATGCCTGCCAGTATCAAAACAGGTGAAGTTGACAGGTTTTGGAAACCTGTGCTGATCAGTGCGCCTGAGAGAAAGGTGACTGCTGCAAGGAAGGAGTCTGTGATGTTTCCGATTATCGCGATTTTCTTTAGTTTCCATGCGTATAGTGTCGATATCGTAAAGTTGATGATGGCGATTGTGAAATATTGTGGGCTTACAAGCAGAGCAAGGGCGGTACCTGTTGTGCTTAGCAGGAAGTAGTATGCTGCGGCGTTTTTTCTGGTTATTTTGCCGGAGGGCAGTGGCCTTTTAGGCTTATTGATTTTGTCGATTTCGTAATCATAATAGTCGTTGATGACATTCCCGCCGGCGCATATTAAAAACGCTGCGATCAGGGCTATCAGGATTGCGGTGGGATTGACTGTGGATGATAGTATCGCACCTGTGAGAACCCCTATACTTGCAAGAAAGCAGACATTTGGCCGTATTATATTCCAGTAAGTATTCATACATCTCAATTCAATTAACACATTTAAATATTTTAGAGTAGCAATAATTGTTATGAAAATCGGGAAAACTGAGAAGCATATTAATGGTATTGTCGAAAGCGGTTCCGGAGTATTTATGGGCCTGATTGATCCTGACCCAATTAAGCATACTCCTGATAGTGCGGTTAAGCTGGCAAAAGACCTGTATGAAGGCGGTGCTGATGTCATCATGCTTGGCGGGTCTATTGGTGCGCAGGGCCAGTTTCTTGATAATATCGCAAAGCTGATAAAGGAGAATGTGGATGTTCCGCTTCATCTTTTTCCAGGTAATATCGGCAATGTCACAAGGTATGCTGATTCGATTTATTTTATGAGCCTTTTGAATTCTAAGAATCCTTACTGGATTGCCGGTGCGCAGATTCTGAGTGCGTCGACTATAAAGAAGTATGATGTGGAGCCGATTCCTACTGCATATCTTGTTTTTGAGCCGGGCCAGACTGTGGGGTGGGTTGGTGAGTCAAGGCTTCTTCCGAAGATCAAGCCTGATCTTGCGGTTATCTATGCCATGGCTGCACAGTATATGGGTATGAGGTTTGCTATTCTTGAGTCCGGGTCCGGGGCGCCGGAGCCGGTTCCGTTGCCGCTTGTCTCTGCTGTGAGAAAGAGTGTGGATATCAATATTGTGATTGCCGGCGGTGTGAAGACGCCTGCACAGGCAGGGGCGCTGATTGAGGCAGGTGCGAATTGCATTATCAAGAAGTTTGCTGATGCTATTCATTTGAAGGGGTAGTTTAGTATTCCAGAGCCTCTTTGGCACAGGTCAGGTATTTTTCTGCGTTTCGAATCCATTTTTCTGCGTCTTTCCTGCTTATCTCTATTCCTTTGTAGTCTGCTTTTGATTTCATGATGACAGCTGATGTAATTATGCTTCTGAGGTCTGCGAATTTGGAGGGTATCTTGTTGAGCCGGATTATCTCGAGAAATAAGCGGGGTGCATCGTCGTGTCTCATTGCCTGCTTGTCCAGGAGAGCCAAGGTTAATGCATCATTTGCCCTGATGATTGAGTGGATTGCCTGGGCAACTACGACTGTGTACTTTTCTCTTTCGGCAATGTCTGTGTATATTGATTTTTTAGCGCTTTCTATAGTCAATGCACCAATAAATTGAGTACGGTGCCTTGCCATATAGATGAAAGCAAATTGGTTTTTGGTGATGTTTGCTTATTTATTTTATGCTTTCACTACAGCCAGACTTCGGCTTCTTTTAGTTCTTTCATATAATATCTCGCCTTTGTCTAATTCTTTGATAAGTTGTACTTTTTCTTTGACTTCTTTTCTGCTCAGTATGATAGGTACAATTTTTATCCTGGTTCTCTCTAATGTTTTATTTGCTATATTTACAATTATGTTTTCCAGATTTTTGTCTCTTTTACATACTAGCGCGATGTCAACGTCGCTTGTTAGTTTTTCTTTGCCTTTTGCAACGCTTCCGAATAGTATGGCTTTGTCAATGTTTCTTATTTTACTTGCTTCATTGATGAATTCTTTTGCTGCTAACCTGTGCGGCGATAGTTCCAATTCCAGATATTTAGATGCCTTTTCTGCCAGGGGTGAGTTTTTGTTTAATTTGCAAACATTGTATGCGCCTATTTTTTCTATGAATACTAAGCCGGATTGCTCCAGTTTCTGGATGTATCTCCATGTTGTGGCGTATGAGGTGTTGGTTTTTTTTGATATTTCAAGAATTGTAAAGTTTCTTTCAGGATACCTAAAGAATAGTTTAATTATTGTCGGATATTTCAGTAGTTTTTGGATAATAGTATTCATAAATGAATAATAGTATTCAATTTATTTAAAGTTACTTTTGCTTGTTTTTGACTGCTGAGATGATTGATTTTAGGTCGTCACGGTATTCTGTGACTATGATTTTGGCGCCTGCATTCACAGCTGATTCTATGCGATCTTTTGTTGCGCCGTGAATTTCTGTGATTACGGTTATGTCTGATGTTTTTGATATCTCCTGAAGCATCTCAATAGGTACCTGTGTTTCGCTTTTTGCGCCGGTTTCTAGGTACAGGTATCTCATGCCAAAGTATTCGCCACCAAGTGCATGCATTGCTGCGAGGCGAGGGTTGTCTTTTGGTATTGGCTTGACGTCGCCCATCCATGAGAGTGTGGCGCCGGGTTCTATTACAAGGTATGCGGTGGGTATTGCTTCAAGACCCATCATCTTCACAATCGGGGCGCCGAGAGCTTGTGCGCCTACCATCCAGTAGATGTTTCTGGAGTTCAGGAGGGTGACGAATAGCAGTGCATCGATTCCTTCTGTGATGTCGCAGACGTTTGTCGGAAGGAGGAGTACAGGCAGGTCTGTGCATGTCTTGATTTCACGCGCGCACTTGCTGATTGTAAGTGGGGATACTCCTAGTGACGGTCTCAAGAGGATGGCGTCGGTTCCGGAGTCGTTTGCTTTCTTCACGAGTTCATTGCATGCTGAGCTGTTGTCATAATCTGTTGGGTCGATGACAGTGAAATGAAGAACCTTGTCTTTTTCCAGTTTGCCTGTTATTTTTTTCTCTATTTTTCCTGTTTTTATCATTAGAATCACTTCTAATTATACTGGTGGTCAATTATTTTTAAATATGTGCGGATGGGTTGGAACCAAAACGGAACTTTAATTCTATCGGCAAGGTATGTATTGACAAGGTTTATATTGCGCGGTCCTTATTGTTATTGTTAGAGGTATTATAAGGAGGTGTTGTTATGAAGAGAAATCCAGAGAGTCCACTGAATTTTTGGTTCCGCGCTGTGTCGAGGAGGCAGAGGGATCATGAGGTTGGGGGCGCGTTCAGCAAAGTGCTTATGTGTTGATATCCTTTGCGTCCTGCATCTTGTGTATTTATACTCCTTCTTTTGCCCAAAGAGTCTAAGTTTTCCAGACGAGGTCTTTTTTGGCACTATTTGTTTTTTTTTTTTGGTTTAATCCTGGAACAGGGATCTTATTTTTTTGATGTCTTCACTTTTCAGATTGTCTATGGTATTTCTTATGTCTAAGAGGAGGTTGGATAGTTTTTGGAAATCTATGTTGACTGGTTTGTTTTTTAGGTAATATTGGTTGTCTATCCTTAGTTGTTTGTCTGATTCCAGTGTTTCTGATAGTTTGAAGCTGATTAATTCCTGTTCTTCCAGAAATCTGATTATTTCTATTGTGCAGCTGTGTATTTCTGATTTTATGCCGAGTTTCATTAGTAATGAGTAGGATATGAAGTATTCTGTGTAGTATTTATGTGTGGCAAGCCACATGTTTGAAGCGCTGTCTTTTGTTTGCCTGCTCATTTTCAGGGTTTCTTCTGCGTTTCTGTAGTATTCTTCTGCCAGATTGTCGTTGGGT
>JAFCBW010000020.1 GCA_017610525.1 Candidatus Nanohalarchaeota archaeon
CATGTGCAAGAATATGAAAAGATGATAGAAGAGGCAACCGTTGACTGCCATGATGAAGATGAGGTATTTTCAGGAATAGTCTGCATGCTTCAGGACGAACTTGAATTACCCTTTGATGCCAAAGTCATCGGCAAAACAGTAAAAGTACTTGATGTAAATGGAAATAAAAGCAGGCTTGGAAACGGCGTAATGATGGATATATCATTTGAAGGAAAAAAGTATGTCGTTGCGCTTTCAACAATAGACATTGCAGACAAGCACTCAAAAAATGCCCGATGGCTTGGCGCATATAAACACTGGCTAAACCAATAGTGATATTTTTTATTTATCACTCACTTTTTTCTGCCAAGCCTGCTCTTGATGGCACTTAGCGAAGAAACAGACCCTGCTCGTGACGTAAACCTCGAATTGACCCTGCCTCCATATCCTGTCCGTCTCTGCTTCTTTTTAATGGTTATAATCACAAACGCCACAAAAGCAAAGAAAAGCGACAGATAAACATTTGTCCTTCCCGCACTTGAAAACGAAACAAGCCCCGTCATATCCGGCACACTAAAAGACGACTCATCTTCACTTTCCACTGCCGCCTCTCCCTCTATGGCCTCCGACTCATTATCTCCAATCTTTGCAGTAAACGCAGTCTTTTCATTGACTTCATTAGACGCAAAATCAACATTAACAAAATAATACTTATTGCACGACCCATCACCGCAATCATCCAGCGGTATATGGACATTCAACTCAACATTTATCCTCTCCCCTGCAGGAATACTCTCAACAAGAGTCGGATCCATCGTATACCATGTATCTTTCAGCCCCGAAATACTCAACCTGACATTCGTAAGCTCCGTCTGGCCTGTATTAAACACATTTATGTCCATGGTCTTAGCCTCGCCAATCACGAAATCCACCGTTTCCGGAACCTGCAGGCTTATCTCTTTCTTTCTGGTAACCTCAAACTCATAAGTCATATTATAAGACATGTATGGGCTCCTCTTTGCCGTCGCGACAAGATTAAACACCCCGTCCACATCCGGCGCAGACAATATCGCCGTAAAAATACCCCCTGCTCCAGACGTCGTTTTTCCTGTTATCTCCGTGCCATCCACAGTGTAATATACTTCAACTCCCTCAATCTCAACACTTTTCGTATCAACGACCTTGCCTGTAAGCGTCATTCTCTCTCTGGAAAAATAATCCTTCTTATCAAGCGCCGCATCCAGCCACAACCCGCGCCTCTCACCGATAACAAAAGCAGACAGCCTGTTCGTATTAAACGAAACCATATCCCTCACAAGATTAACAACCGTAGGCATTTCCACCCATTCACCGATACACTTTCTCTTACCGAAATTCCAGTTTGTACACTCATACGTCTCAATATTCTTTTCATTATCAACTGCGCCGTCATCATACGGTATCTCAAGATATGCGGACTCAAACGGCATCCCGAACTCCAGGACCACAAGCTTTGCCACAGTCAGCCCCTCGATTTCAGGGTTTCCCGAAAAATAATCATAATTTATAGAATCAATCATGGTACTGAATATATCGACTCCGTATATTTCCGCTTTCCACACCTGCGGGAAGCGCATGGCAATATCATAAGTATCCGCACTGATCGGCACATTATACCTGCCGGTACCATCAGTCGCAAAAGGTATCTCCGTCTTATTATTCCTGAGCACAATACTTGCAGAAACAACATTACCATTCGAATCCACCAACTGCCCCTGGAACGCCAGCACGAACCTGACCTCTGCAGCCGTAAATATGACCTCGCCAACCCCCGGATACCATACCGATATTTTCAGCTCATAAGTTCCCGGATCCTGCTGAATGATATTGACAGGAACAACATAGTATCCATCGCCTTCATTAAACGTAAACCCCTCCATATCCACAAGACTGTCGGTTCTCTTGCCATCATCTTTTTCCAGGTAAATATCAAAATTTTTCAGATCCAGATTCTCTGCAGTCCCTCCCTGGTAGATCACCCTAAGTTTAATATCCTTTTTAGTAGAAGTAGTAAGATCAATTACATTCGAAATAGTTCCCGGCACAAGAGAGACAACCAGCGACTTCATAGTTATGAGTGCATCCGTTTGCGCACTGCTTAACAAAATCATTGAATCCGGCGGCTCAGTATAACTCAAATCTACCTTAAGATCATATTTATTTTCCGAAGTCAGGTCAGGGACAGAATCCAGCCGATAGCATGGTATGATCCATGATTCTTTTGAAGGGTCATAAGATGCGGAATTAGTATCTGCAATCTTCTTGTCAGGCGTCGCCTCATTGCTCAGGAAAACATCAAAATTCAATGTACCTCCCGCATATGCAAGCGACTCTAATGTAAGTATTTTCCCGTCTTTATACACTCTGTATTCAACAGACGTGGAATTCGTCAGATACGTCTCAACAGGCATCGATCTTGTGGGTGCTACAATTTCGCCTCTAAGCTCATGCACTTCAAAAGAACCTGAAAAATTCCCTATTTTCGTATAATTTACATCTAGGCAATCCCCGCTGACCTCATATACTCCATATTTTGCAGACTCAAGTCTCGAATCAATATCCACTACAGCCACCCATGCTGCGCCTGCTCCGGTAAAATCAATATATTTGCCATAAAGCTTGGTAACGTACGTATTTTGCAGCTGTGCTGTATTCGCAGGGCAGGTGCACCGGATTTCAACCCTGTTATTCTTATTATGCCATATCGTATCACTTGGAGAAATAACAGTACAGCTGTTCGCAGATGCTTGAGCAATAACAATAAAAAAAACAATCAACATACCTAATACGGCCGAAAACAGCCCATTTATTCTTCTAGTCATAAAACTCCCTGAATTAATGCTGAGCACAGTATTGCCACTGCCCAAAATTATGAGATCAAATCATCCTCAAAAGTTTCTTTAGTCCCATATACTTAGGCGGCTCATAAGTTTTTCCAATCAGCCGGGCTGCAAGTTTTTTATATTCTATAGCTGCTTGTGAATACGGGCTCTGGGCAACAACAGGCACTTTATCAAAAATACTTTTATTCACATTCCAGTCCTCAGGCACAATTCCGATAACCGGAACTTCACACATCATCTCAACTTCTTCAGGCCTTAATTCCCATGGCGCATTTTTCATTCTCGTAATCACAACCCCTAAGATATTCTTCTTCATATCTGCTGCCATGCGTGCCACTTTAACTGCATTTGCGACAGTCGGGATTTCAGGATTCGTAATCACAATAATTTCATCGCACGCATCAAGGACCGCCCGCGAATCTTTATCCAGGCCCGGGGGTGCATCAACAATCACTGTACCTTCAAGTTTATTCAAAGAAAGTCTCAGGTTGGACACATCCGCGCTCAATGAATCAAGGTCAATGGACGACGGAACCAGCTTCAAGCCAGTATGGTGCATATAGATCGCGCGATTGATATCAATCTCATCATTCAGGACATCCTGAAGTTTATTTGGAAACGTATAGAATCCCAGATGCAGCCCAAGGCTTGAGGCAGTCGTATCCGCATCCACAACAACGACCTCTTCACCGAACTGGTGAAGCGCAAGTGCAATATTAATCGACGAAACCGTCTTACCGGTTCCCCCCTTTCCCGAAACAATCCCAATTATCTTTGGCAAATAATCACCCGTTTAACTCTCTTGATTTGAAGCATAGATACGTCCATGCCACTATGTTGATATATTTATAGATAGTTACTCTTATATAGATATCCTTCATCTGAACTATTTATAACTGACTGTTACCCCCACAATCACACCCCTAATAATCCTTCCATTGCAATATACTATTCATCCCTTTTCACAAGGCTCCGCATGCTTCTTCCCGTGACTCTTATCCTTCCTCCTCCGCTTCACCCTGAAAAGTTCAGCCGCCAGAACACAGATTACAACAAGAAGCACAACAATGATGACATCACTCCACTCAATCCCCTCAATCTTCTCCTCCTCCTCCCTCAACTGCACAGCCGCCAGCCCATACTCTCGTCCGTCTTCACTGACAATATCAAAATCAATTGTCTGTGCATGCCATGTACTGGCATGATACTTGATCGTGACCGTCTTCACCTCACCCGCATCAATTCTTTCAATTATTTTAGGCTCAACAATCCATCCCAGTGGGTACTCCCTTGGGATAATCAGGACATTTTCAAGAGTCTTATTTGACATGATTGTCATATTAATCTCATCATGGCTATTCTTTGTCTCACTCACAAAAAAATTATCACTTTCATGCACCGTACTGTTCACCACATAAAAAGACACCTGCCCCCATTCAAAACGCTCATGGCACTGGTAAATACTGACATTCACTATAATATCCCCTGTAACATCCGCCATCCAGCAGTTATGAAACAAAAAAGCACCTCCCGGCTCCAGTGGCTCAACCTCGCTCCAGATTGTCTTAATGAACACCGAATCCTTATAGATATCCGCCCTCACCTTAACAGCACAGCCCGCAGAACCGATATTTTCAACATTCATCGAAATTACCTGCGGTCCCCCATCAACACTGGCAGAATAATTCACATAATCCACCCCTGCCTGTATCGTGCCGCTGACAGATATATATATCGGCGGTGCATACACAAAAGACGCAGAAAGAATTAAAAATACAACAAACCCCCAAACTGCGCACATCCATCCCAAAAAGTCCTTTCTCATACACTTCCCCTTAATCTTACCAGATAACCGCAACTCACTCATCGGTATTTCAGCAGCCAATTGCCAATATTATACTTTGGCAGGTAAGATATTATATTAATATCTCCTGAATAATTACCAAATTCGCGGGAATTGAAGCAAATGCTGATCTGTCCGCTCTCAAAAGGCCCAAGAATCATCTCCTCATTACTCAGATCCACAAAAGATGTTATATTCCCTCTCATTTCAAGCTTTACTTTTGCAGGAGAATTGAATTGATTTGAAACATCAATAAACTTCGTTGACCTGCCCCCTAAAGGCAATCTCCCGAAATTCAACTCACTGGTCTGTGCAGCAAAACCAATCTTCGTCTCAGGTCCTGTTATTTTTATAGTCTGGGCAGACATATCAAAATGATTGCTGTCTTCTATGAAAAGGTAATCCGAAGCACCCAGCATAAGAACTGCAATAGCAGCCAAAAGAACAACCAATATCTTCCTTGACATTAGTCCATCCTCCAGTATACATAAAGCCCTATCAAAAGCATGATGATCACGACAATCCACCACGGGAAGTCCTTTTTCGATTCTTCAGGCTGGGTTATCTTCTTTGGGATTGTTATGATGGAAGGCACATCAATTGTCTCCTCCCGAAGGGCATTCCCTGTAATATAATTCACTCTGGAATTGGCCTTATATTCCCCTGATTTAATGCTATCCTTCTCAAGCCAGTATCCGGACAAAATTACAACCTGCCCGGGCCTGACTTTTTTCAACTGGCCATTAGCTATGTTCTCAGCAGTCAGCCCGTAATTGTCAAAAAGTTTAACCATCTCCAGCCTTGCAGTCATTGTAGTCGTGCCTGTATTCTTAAACAAGACATCGACCCGTACCCTGTTCTCTGCCACCCTCTCCGCTTCCATATCAATAATATTACCCTCTCTTGCAGCATATCCCGGGATATTGAAAACAAATATCACCCTTGTCACTCCAATTGAAAATATTCCTGCTCCGTCTCCCCCGCTTTTCATCTGCGGCTGCAGATTGACTGCTCCCGCATGATACCCTGGCTCAGCATCCTTTGGGACTTTCAGGATTAATGTGACTTTTTTATTATACCTCACGCTCGCTCCCCCCGGTAAAGTTACCAGCTGCGTCTGCGTAGGCGAAATGAGTATCGATTTTTGCGGAATCGAAATCCACGGAGATATATCCTCCTCAGACGCCTCACTTGGGATAAAAGTATAATATGTCCGCTTCTCTTTTTCATATATCGAAGCATGCACAGGTATGTAACTCACACCGACAAGAATATCCTGCTGGGCATTACTCATAACATAAAACTCCACCAGTCTTTCACTCCCTCTCGGCACAGATCCAAGATCCAAGGCACCGGGCGCAGCACCAATAGATATGGCATTTGCCGAAGGGACAATAGTAAAAAGCGCAAAGAAAAAAATCAGGACCCTTAACATAACACGCCGTGCTTTGTTCTCCAAAACATCTCCCGTCAAGCCAGATTCATACATCCCAGACCACTCATTCCAAATTCACACATTCTATCTCAATATGTCTATATATCTCCTTGTAGATAAGATATAAATATCTAACTCTGGTAATCCAAAAATACGCACAATTTCTGACAATACTCAAGGCAAACATACAACAGAACATAATTCGCACAAAACGCAATCCTGCGTGTCGGACAAATATTCCGCGATATACCCTTGTTCAGATATATATATTCGACTTATCAAAACATATATATATACAAATGGCACTAAAGTACCGTATCAACATAACAATAGCGCAAGTAGAATCCGTTAACAGGACAAAATATTAAATAACCGCATACAATGATTTAAGGGATCATTGTATTCATGTGGTGGTGTGGTTGATTTATCAGTCACGCATGAGCCGTTTTTCGGCTATAGGGGGAGATAAAATGAACAAAAGGGGAGAGACATTAATATTAGGGCTATCTAACGCCTTTGTAATAGCAGTCATATTACTTATTTCTATATTTAGCAATACAGACACCGGATTCGCACAATTCACCGGAAACGATACAATAACCATTTCTATAGATATTTCACAAAAAAGCATGGTTGACATAAATCCAGGCAATCTTTCCTATGGTCCGCTGGATCCCGGCAGTGTTGGTGACAGTGACGACGAAAACACAGGAAACTACAGTGGTGTGTGGATAGAGAACATTGGCTCAACAAACATAACAAAAATCTGGTTCAATAGCACATATCCTCCGCAAAGTCCTTTTGGCTCTGGTGATCCTCAGGCCTACGATGCAGGAAATTTCGTCGTTATTGCAAACGAAAGCACAGGCACCTATTATTTTCCAAACAGGGTAGAATACCCAAGAACAGATGACGACACATTATATGTGACCCCTCCAGCCACTTTCGACTTTTCAAACGGCGACATCTTCGGAAGATTCAGAAACGCCTCCGATGAGTATTTCTGGGCTGTTGTGGTTGGCGCCAGCGGAAATTGTTCTGATGGCACATTATATTATAGTGGCACTGCACATACAAAAGATGATACCGGAGATGTAAATCTAGATGACGGTACCCCTTCGCCGCGCGTATTAGTATCCACCGGAGTCGGCTGGAGCGCCACTAACGTAACATTTCCTGCTGCCGGGGGCGCAGATTACTGCGTCAGCATCCCCCATGACTGTAGCAAAGTAGTCTTTAGCAGGTGGAACGCAGATATTCCCGGTGCAGGAGGAACTGTCTGTAAAGGTATTGGCTATTTCATGAACTCAACAGCAAATGCGTTGTTTCCTGGCAATGTCTCCAAAGGCAACATAAAAGTATATGTTCCCTACGGTGTGCCTGCGGGTGCTGTTAAAGACGGTCTCCTGACTGTTTACGTAAGCAGCTAATAAATAGGAGGAAAAGAATACAAAAAGAAAAATAAAAGAAATCATATTGCATTGTTTTTTATTGTATACAATGTATGACCAGACAATAAAAAAGCTTGGAATACTCCAATCACACCAATAATTCCATGACACTTTAAGTGCATTCAAAAAAAGAAAAAGGGGAGATAAAAATGAATAAGGGAAAAATAGGGGAAAGTAAAATACTGGTAAGTTTTTTTGGAATAGTGGTGATTGCACTATTCTCTTTAATGAACACAGGACCACAACTTGGAAGCGCCATAAACGTAACAGACAATGCGACAATAACCGTGTCCCTAAATATAAAGACCATGATAGATATTTCACCCGAGAACATGAGTTTCGGTACCGCAGATCCGGGTACCAGGGTAACCAACTATACGAACAGCGAATTATCCGGCGCTAGTAAAACAGGATTCCAGTTGGAAAACATTGGCTCAACGAACATAACAAACATGTGGCTGAATGTCACACAACCATCAGAAAGGCCGTTTGCAACCGGTGATAGCAGCAAATACGATGCAGCAAACTTTATATCTGCAAGCATAAACATGAGCCCGGACGGCAGTGCAATTGGCCAGGGCACAATGTCATTCATAGATCGTCTGGAATATAACGAAACAAGAGAACTTGTTTATCTGAACCTTCCTCCAAACACAAAGTCACACGGCAGGCTAAGGTCAGGACACAACGAGTTCTTCTGGGTACTATACGGGACCAAGACACAGTGTAATGCATCATCTGCAGGCACACTCAACTTCAGGATAGGTACTGTCCCTCACAACCAGACACAAACAGGTACAATTAACCTGGACAGTGCTACAGACACAGTGACCGTAGGTTTCGGAGCCATGTACGACAGCGGGTTTAATGAAAACTGGAGCTATTCAACAACTGCACCGAACTTCATCACACTCGACAGCCCATCTTCCAGCTACTGTGTCGCACCATACATAGACTGCAGCAAAGTAAGGATATTCAGGTGGAACGCAGATGCACCTGGTGCAGGTACGTGTGGCCTAAGCGGTAGCGGTTATGTCTTCAACAGCACAACCACAGAACTGCTCCCCGGCGACTCAATGGCAATGAACATAGAGATGAGGGTTCCATTCGGTACTGCGATGGGTCAGGTAAAAACAGGATACCTTACTGTAATTGCACAGAGCAGTGAAGGCTCATAAGCCCTATAAATAAAAATAACGGATAACTTCCGTTATTCCCCTTTTTCTTTTTTCTCTTTCTTTTTTTTCTTTTTTTTACGAATTTCCAGAAATCCACATCTCGATTTAGTAGCGACGTTAAGTATAACGCCCTTCTTCTGAAAGATATCCTCTGAAACATCCGCAATATGCTTTCTACAATAGACATACTTCCAATTCCTTACATTTAATGCAGATAATATTCAAACAACTTTCTTCAAAAAACAAATACACCCTTAATTCTTAATCCGACACCAATAAAACCAAATACATCCGGCTGGTTCTTAGGTACGGTATATCTCACCATATCAAAATAATATTATAAAGAAATAGGACACTATTACCCTAAAATTATACTTATATCTCACCATCACCCGAACGTAGTATCGAAACATATATAAATGCCGACACTTTAATATATCGACATAGCACAACCAAGTGACAAAACCAGGCTATAGGAGATAAACATCAAGGGAGATGATAACATGAAAGGTAGTAATACACTTATCGCAGTATTTTTGGCTCTAGTTGTCATATCTTTACTTTTTACTTCTACTTCCATAATCACGACAGCAAGCGGAGCAGAAGCCAACGACACAATTACAATCTCAATAAACGTTTCTGAAAAAACAATGGTCGACATCAATCCTGGCAATCTTACATGGAACGCAAGCGGCATATTCCCTGGCAGCGTGGCTGACAGCACACAGGAAGCAAACAATTTTGGCAATATCTGGATAGAAAATATCGGCTCAACAAACATAACAAAAATATGGTTCAATGCATCATACCCTCAAGGAAAACCATTTGGTACTGGCGACCCCAGCCTCTATGATCCTGCAAACTTTGTTGTCTTATCAAACTTAAGCAGTGGCTCACTTTACTTTCCAAACCGCATGGAATACCGTGAAGAGGACAACATGTATATAACCCTTCCCGGCGGCGTCAGTGCAAGTGATTCTAATGACATGTTCGGAAGATTCAGGAACAACAGTTACGAATATTTCTTCGCAATAGACGGGACTAATGGAAACAACTGTTCCGGAGGTACTTTGTACTACAGTACAGACCCACACACAAAAGACAGCACAGGAGACATAAATTTAGGCGATAACGGCGGTGTCGTCCTGCAATCCTTAGCGCAATCCCTAGCCATTAACTGGAGCATAACCAACGTCACCTTTGGCAGCGAAACATACTGCTTTGCTGTTTACGATGACTGCTCAAAAGCCATGTTCCACAAATGGAATGCAGATGCACCCGGAGCAGGAACCGGACTCTGCAGTAATGTACCTGCATATTTCATTAACTCAAACTTAGTTCCCGGCAATCTGACAAAAGCATGGATTAAAGCTTCAATTCCTTACGGTGTTCCCCACTGGAGCACACTTGGAGGTTCAACAGAGAGAAAATTAACAGTATTCGTAGACATAAGCTAAGCGGTTATAGAATGTCAACACCGGGGTTGCTGACCGCAAAGATTCCGCGGCTCAATATCGTTGAGGAATTTTTAGCGTTCAAACGCAATACAGAGGGGATAAAATGCCGAAAAAAGAAAATGTGCCTGTCAGCGTGATAATACAGAAAGTACTTGAAGAGTCGAAAGATCCGCTCTCAACGTATGAGGTTGCCAAAAAGACAAAACTATCATGGTCAACAGTGAACATCCACTGTTACAAACTCAAGGACAATGGAAGCATTGACTGTAAACTTGAAGTCGCCGAAGTCGGCTCCGGAAAGAAAATGCTTTGGTTCCTGAAAAAAGGGGGTAATTAATATGGAAAGAAAAATAAGTTATACAAAAGGACAGATTAAATTTTATAGTATTTTGTTTTTTGCACTTTTTACAATCATTGCACTATCAATCACAGGACCAGAGGAAACTACTGCATACGACGTCAACGTAACAGGAAACGCAACAGTGACCTTAACCATCGCATCAAAAACAATGATTGATATTACGCCGCAGGTACTGAACTATAGCTCACAGGACCCTGGAACAGCAGTAGTAAACTATACCTATGCTGGTTTGAACCTCAGCCAGATACAAATAGAAAACATCGGCTCAACGAACCTGACCCATGTCTGGTTCAATACATCACAACCCACAGTAAGGCCATTCGGTACTGGCGTCGTAACAAATTATGACGCTGCAAACTTCCTTGCAATTAAAAACAGCACTATGTCCGATACCGAATATGCATTTGTCGATAGATTGGAATTCAATCACAGCACAGACATAGTCTATTTGACACTACCCCCAAGCTACAAGCGACAGGGAAGATTGCGTGTAGGTCCGAATGAATATTTCTGGGCAACATCATCAACCGAATCTTATTGTAATGGAACCGGCACAGGTAATCTCTATATCAGTGATACAGCACATACCATCGACGAGACAGGAGATATTGATTTGAGCGATGACCCTAAATCAATTACTGGCTCTGGAGATAGCAGTTGGGGCGTAGTGGACACATTCGCAATAGGCGATGCCTCCTACTGTGCTGCTGTTAGTGCTGATTGCAGCAAGGTAAGATTTTACCGGTGGAATGCAGATGCACCCGGTACAAGCGGATGCAGTTTAGACGAGGTATATTCGAGTAATAAGCTAACGCCCGGTGACTCATTTGCCGTTGACCTAAGGCTCTACGTCCCTTACGGCGTACCAGCAGGTGCAGTAACCAATGGAACCCTGACAGTAATGGCAGATGTATTATGAGGTTATAGCAAAAGAGAGTATGTTTATCTCTTCCCTTTGGCCCTGTCTTCCCAGGCAGGGTCATTATCTTTACCTATGCTCTCTTCCCTTTGGCCCTGTCTTCCCAGGCAGGGTCATTATCTTTACCTATGCTCTCTTCCCTTTGGCCCTGT
>JAFCBW010000123.1 GCA_017610525.1 Candidatus Nanohalarchaeota archaeon
AAGCCTGGAATAATCCAATCGCATACATATTCCATGATTTAGTAACGACCTTAACTATAACAAAAAAACACAAATAGCCTATCACTGCACTACATACCTGCTCAAGACTAACCAATACCAAAATCACAACAGCCAAAACAAACTACTGCACAATCAGCTTAGCCCTGTCCCTGTTATAAAACCAGTCCGCTGGCAATACATTCGTCTTCTTATAATACTTCGCAAGCCTTCTGATTTTCGACTCAGTCTGCAAAAGCCCGCGCATACTATGGACATCCTTCTTATTATTCTTCATATGGGCAGTCACACTCACAGCTGTCTTAATAAGGTTCAGCATATCCTCAGGCAGCTTGGAATCCAGCTTATTCTTCTTAAGGATATCAACAACACTCACGCCGCAAATAAGCTTCACAGAAGGGACACCATACTGGTCCCGAAGAATCGTACCGATCATAGCAGGAGAACACTCCTGTTTCCTGAGCTTGACAACAAGCATCTCAACTTCATCTTTCTTATACTCGACCCATTTCGGGACTTCCTTAACAATCGGCTTATGGGAACCGGATACACCTCGCTTGCGCGAAAACATTCTTGCCATAACATACACCTCTTTATACATTTTATATGGGAGGTAACACAAACACTCCCGATCTGGACCCGCAAAGGTGCACAGGGGCACTCCCAAACCGACCCAGTCATCGTAAATAACATCAAACGATAATTATTCAAAAAGATAATACACCGCAACCTTTAAAAACATAACCACTGATGCCCAACCCCTCCGATTTAAATAATTTCAAACCAAAACACACATTCATGCACTCGACACTGCGCATCACCCAGAACTGCAACCTGAACTGCCTCCACTGCTACAGCCATTCCTCTCGGGAAACAGAAGACCTCCCGACACAGAAAATAAAATCCATAATAGACACCCTCACAAAAAACAACATCACCCACATAACAATCTCCGGCGGCGAACCCTTCACAAGACATGACATCACAGAAATACTCTCATACTCCGCAAAAAAAACAAAAACAGGCATAGTCACAAACGCCACACTGATAGACAAACACACAGCAAAAAAACTATCCCAAATCAACCTGGCCCGCCTCATGATAAGCCTCGACGGCAAAGAATCCCACCACAACCTCCTCCGCAGCAAAAACGCATACGCAAAAACCCAAAAAGGCATCGCAAACTGCCAAAAAAACCACATCCCTATAGGCATCTCAACAACCCTCACAACAATCAACCACACCCATCTGATCGACATCCACAACTACCTAAAAGAAAACAACATCTCTAGATGGATAATCCAGACCCTGAAACCGCAGGGAATGGCAAAACACACAAATCTCCACCTGACCCCCCAACAGCAAAACACCGCCCTAAAAACTCTGGACCACCTGAAATCAACAGACTCCGGCATAATAATATCAATCTTCAACTGCGAACAAAACTGCTCAGCAGGCAAAAACACACTCTCCATAAGCCCTAACGGCGACGTAACCCCCTGCGCATTCATGCCCGACGCAATATGCGCAAACATCCTCAAAGACCCATGGGACAAAATAACCGCAAAAATAAAAGAATACCGAAAAAGAGGCATCACATGTTTTCAAAACTAATGGACCTGTTAGTAGACAACATAATCCTAAACAAAAAACCAGCAAAAACAGCACCCAATATAAACTACAACAATCCTCTGATATACGCAGACCGCCCAAGAAAAACCCACACAGAATACGCAAAACACATAACAAAAAAACACAGCACCATCATCCCCCTGCCCAGGCTCCTCCATGATTTCACACAAAAAAGCACCCACACAACACTTATCATCGCCCTTCTCCTGGCAACATCCTTCTCATTCATCTTCTTTCGCCACCAGTTCTTCATACTGGCATTCATCCTGATAGGCGCAATATCAAGAATGACGCAAAAATACGTCCCCCTCTTGATAGGCATCGACTTCTGCCTGTTTTTTGCAATACTGGTATCAATGACATACGGTCCGACCATCGGCATGCTCACAGGAATAATCTCATCAACCATAGGCTCATTCCTGAGGCAGATAGAGCGGGCAGAATACTACTTCACCCCCATCTACGGCTTCATTCCCATCTGGATAATAATGTCCGTCTCAATCCTGCCCCAAATCTCAATCCTCCTCACAGGAATGATCTGCGTAGCGACATACATAATCGCGCGCTTCATCATGATATCAATAACCTTCAACATCTGCATAGCAAACCAGCTCACATACATCACAACCACCCTGATATTCAACTACTGGCTATTCTCAACCGTAGCCCCAACCCTCATGACCCTCATGGCATAAATCAAAAACATAACCTGCCCGCAACACATACTTAAAAATTCCCGGTCATTTAATAAAACATGCCCCTCCCACTACAATCAAAACAAAAAAATCTGGAAGCAGACCTAAAACAGATGCGCTCAGTCCTCATCGCCTACTCCGGCGGAACCGACAGCGCCTACCTCGCAAAAACCGCCCATGACCTCCTCGGAAAAAACGCAACAGCAGTAACAAAGACATCCCCCGCATACCCAAAAGCGCAACTGGACGAAGCAAAAAAAACAGCAAAACAAATAGGTATAACCCACATAATAATTCCCTCAAAACCCAGCGACCTGAAAAACATAGAAATAAACCAAAAAGACCGCTGCTACCACTGCAAAAACCAGCTATACAAAGACCTAAAAATAATCGCAAAAAAACAGAACATAAGCCACATCTTAGACGGCACAAACTACACAGACAAAGAAACAGACCGCCCAGGCATGCATGCAATAAAAGAACAAAACATTTCATGTCCCCTGAAAGACGCAAAACTAACAAAAAAAGACATAAGAACCCTCTCAAAAAAACAAAACCTTCGCACATGGAACAAGCCGGAAGAATCATGCCTGGCAACAAGATTCCCCGAAGGCACCAAAATAACCCCCCAAAACCTGGAAAAAATCCAGAAAGCAGAAAACATAATAAAAACTCTCGGCATAAAACAACTGCGCATAAGACACCACAACACCACCGCAATAATAGAGATCCCAAAAAAAGACATCCTCAAACTCCTAAAAAACTCAAAAAAAATAACAAAAGAACTGCCCTACCAAACAATAGCCCTAAACATCAAGCCCCTAAAAGAATAAAAGGCTATCAAATCATGAAAATTTCGGTTAAATTTATCAATTTTCAAGCTTTTAATTGCTTGATACAATTGGTGGTGCAATTAAAATGGAAAAACTACTAAAAGACTACAAATCCGGCAAAATAACAATAACCGAAGTACTGGACAAGCTGAAATCCCTGCCCTACGAAGACCTGGGCTTCGCAAAAATAGACACCCACCGCCCCCTAAGAAAAGGCTACCCTGAAGTAATCTACTCAAAAGGCAAAACCACAACACAGATCCTGAAAATCCTAAAGACAATGTCAACCCACAACCAGAACATCCTCGCAACAAAAGCAGACAAAAAAACATACATTGCCATAAAAAAACAATACCCTGACGCCCAATACAACGAGCCCGCAAAAACAATAGTAATAAAAAAACAAACCCTAAAACCCAAAAAAGGAAAAATCCTGATAATCACTGCCGGCACATCCGACATCCCAATAGCAGAAGAAGCAAAAGAAACAGCAGAACTGATGGGTAACATTACAGAAACACTCTACGACATCGGCGTAGCAGGCATCCACCGCCTCCTCGACAACAAAGAAAAGATATTCCATGCAGCCGTAATAATAGTGATCGCCGGCATGGACGGCGCACTCCCAAGCGTAATCGGCGGCCTCGCGCAACCCACAAGCGTCGGCTACGGCGCAAGCTTTGAAGGCATCGCCCCCCTCCTGACCATGCTCAACACCTGCGCCCCCGGCGTAGTCACAGTCAACATCGACAACGGCTTCGGCGCAGGCTACTTCGCATCAATAATCAACAGGTAACGACCATGAAAACAGCATACATAGATTGCTTTTCCGGCATAAGCGGCGACATGTTCTTAGGTGCCCTGATAGACGCAAGACTAGACTTAGAGTACCTGAAAAAAGAACTAAAAAAACTGAACCTGGCAGGCTACGAGATAACCGCAAAAAAAACACAAAAAAACCACATCACAGCCACAAAACTGACAATCACCGTAAAAGACCCCCAGCCCCACCGCCACCTGAAAGACATCAACCACATAATCGACACAAGCACACTCGATGAAGACATAAAAACAACCTCAAAAAACATCTTCCACAAGCTGGCAGAAGCAGAAAGCAAAATCCACAACACAGACATAAATAGCATCCACTTCCACGAGGTAGGCGCAGTTGACTCAATCCTCGACATAGTAGGCGCAGTAATCGCCCTAAAAAAACTAAACATAAAAAAAATCTACACATCCCCCCTCCCATTAGGCACCGGCTTCATAAAATGCGCACACGGGACAATCCCGCTCCCTGCCCCCGCAACAGCAGAACTCCTAAAAGCCATCCCTGTCTACCAGACATCCACAAAAGGCGAACTCGTAACCCCCACAGGCGCAGCAATCATCACAACAATAACCACACAATTCAAGGAAATGCCAAAAATGAAAACAGAAACAATCGGCTACGGCGCAGGCACCCAAGATTACGGCCACCCAAACCTCCTAAGGATCTTCATAGGCACCGAAGAAGAGCAATACCAACAAGACACAGCAACCATAATAGAGACCAACATCGACGACATGAACCCCGAACACTACAGCCACATAATCGAAAAACTCCTAAACGCAGGCGCCCTGGACGCATACCTCACAGGCATCCACATGAAAAACACCCGCCCCGCAACAAAACTGACAGTAATAGCAACACCCCAAACCCAAAATAACCTCACAGACATAATCTTCAAAGAAACCACAACCTTCGGCATAAGAACCTACAATGTCCAACGAAAAAAACTAAGCGCAGAAAAAACAATAATAAACACAAAATACGGTCCAGTCACCATAAAAACAGGCAGATCAAAAGACAAGATAATCACAATCTCCCCTGAATACAAAGACTGCAAAAAGCTGGCCGACGAAAGCAACATCCCCCTAAAAGAAATCTACGACCTAGCAAAAAAAGCATACACTGACAAAGAACAATAAGCCCATCTATTTATTCACACTACTGTTGCATTTTCAAGCCGTTGAAGCGCATCACAATCATTGCAATCCATTTTTTCCATAGACTCAACCATCAGAGATTTATGAAGTTCAATCAGTTTTTTAACTGCAACATTATCCTGATTTATCCGAAACATCTGCGATTTCCCGACTTTTCGGGTATGAACTATAATTGACAAATCAACAAGTTTATCCCATATCTTGTCAAGCGTATTCCAGGACACATTAGAGTTTTTTGCGATATCCTGCTTATTATAATCATACTCCCTAAAGACAATCAGAAAGTCAAGTACCCTGATTAGTGGGGTATCCCCAAGGAATTCTATAAGCAGCGAGTCATTTTCCGATGTCATTTTTATCACGTTGATTTAATTTGTGTCGCCGTGTGTGCGACACAATTGTGCTTTTTGTTAGTTAACCTTAATTAAAGTTAATTAACATTAGTTATCATTAGTCAACATTGAAGCGTTATATTTAAATACTTTTAGTTCCTAACATCAATTTATGAAGTTTTCTTTTGATGAATCAGCAGGAATTAAGAGGACAATTCTCGAGAGAATGGTATCAAAAAGAATATGGGGTGGCAAACATATTGACTACGAACATATCGCATCCGGTTTCCCGTCACATCTCAAAAAACAGTCCTTTCAGTAGCCGACGAATTGATAAGAGATGGATTGATAGTAAAAAAGCCAACAGGATATGGATTACAGGTCTTAATAATCACATGAAAGACAAAATCCAAGAGTATTTGGATTGATAACTAAAAGCGACTAATGCTTTGTATTTCCCAAACCTATGATGACCAAAAAAAACCCACCAAAATGTGAGGATTAATGACCATAAAAGCCTTCATATTCGACCTTGACGGAACCCTGATAGACGCCTTCCCTGCCTACGAAAAAGCCTTCAGGCACACAATAGAATCCACAGGACGGACATACGAAAAAGGCTCCCTAGAAACCTATTACGGCCAGATGGACATAGAGATCCTAAGACCGATGCTAAAAAAAGACAAAATAGACACAGAACTAAATCACCTAATAGAACAAAAGCGCAACTACTACCTGAAAATCGCCCAAACCGCGATAAAAACCCACCCATGCGCAGCCGAACTAATCCGCCTCCTAAAAGAGCGCAGCATAAAAACAGCAATCGCCACATCCGGCCAGCGCTCCGCAACCGAAATCGCCATAGACAAACTAGAGATAAGACCCCTTCTCGACGCCACAATAACCGCAACAGAAGTAACAAACGGAAAACCCCACCCCGAACTCTTCCTGAAAGCCTCAGAGATGATAAACACCCCTCCAGAAGACTGCATAGTAATCGAAGACTCAACCCACGGCATACAAGCCGCAAAACGCGCAGACATGAAAACAATAGCCGTATCAACCGGCAAAACCCCCATGCGCGACCTGAAAAACCTAAAACCCGACTACGCCCTGGACTCCCTCTGCGCCATCATACCCCAACTGGACAAAATAATAAACCCTCTATGATGCAGTCACCTGACACACTTCAGCATCAAGATTCAATCTCTAAAATCCCTAACAACCTCAACAATTTCTTCATACCCAAACAACACAATCCCGCTTTTAATTATCTCAAGAACAACCCTGTCCTTCTTCCAAAGATTAGACACTAAATCTTGTCTTGTCTGCTTCACAGCATGAATCTTCTTAACATTAATTTTATTCAAATCGCGAATAGATTTATCCATTCTCCTGTTTTGCGCCTTGCGAAGAACCATAAGCGCATCAACATCATTAAACTTCTCTTTCCTAAGCACAGAACCAAAAAGAATCCCAATATCCGCCCCCTCAATCCTTCTCAATTCGCGGACCCATCTTCGAACTCTAGGCGCTGACTCTTCCGCCTCTTTTTTCATTGCCCTATATTTCCACTGCAATAAATTAAAAGTTGCGATTCCCCTGGTCACACCATGCCCACTAACATCAACACAGCCACCAGGCACA